>DATART010000328.1:0-8160 GCA_036264035.1 Thermoanaerobaculia bacterium
GGTCGGACAGGCCGAGGCGCCTCCCAATCGCGGCGGTAACCTTGATCTTCGACGCGTGCTCGATGCCGGGATTCGCGTACATCAACTGCAGGTCGCTCGACGATTTGCGGACCTGCTCGAACTGCGTGAGTTCATCGCGAAGCTTCGCGGCGTTCTCCGGCGTCTTCGCCACTTCCATCGCGGCGCGTGCGTACGGCCTTGCGAATCGGCGGATCATGAGCGCGCCTCGGCCACTTCGCGGACGCTCTCATCGAAGAGCCGCGCTCGATCCGTGTCGGTGACTTTCTCGCGCAGGATCTGCTCCGCGCGTTGCGTGGCGAGCTCGCCGGCATATTCGGTCAGCTCGTGCCGCGCGCGCTTCAAGCGGTTATCAACTTCGGTCCGGGCCGACTGCAGAATCTTCTGCGCTTCCGCTTCCGCCGCGGCGATCAACTCTTTTTTCTGCTTCTCGCCTTCGGCCTGCGCGCGCTCGTGAATGGCGCGAACATCGTTCTCGATCTGTGTGAGCCGCGCCTGGATGTCGGCCGCAAGCTGGTCCGCCTTCGCACGGCGGGCGCGAGCCTCTTCGGCGTCCGTCTGAATCTGCACGCGGCGTTCGATGAGCGCTTTCTTGATCGGCCCGCCGAGGAACCATCCAAGAACGCCGAGGAAGAGGATCATGTTGGCGAGCTTGAGAATCCAGCCGGGGATGCCGAAGTACGTCTTCGGCGCTTCATGTTCGCCGCCGTGCGCTTCGGCCGGATGCGCCACTTCGTGCGCGTCTTTTTCAGCGCCGTGCGCGAGGTTGTTCGCGTCGTTTGCGTGGTTCGTCTGCGCGAAGAGAATCGCGGGGAAGAGCAATAAAAGAACGATGAAGATCGCGCGGCGCATCAGACCGCCCTCCCGAGAATTCGCTCGGCGGCCAGGCGCGCCAACGCTTCGGAGTCGGTGACGATCTTCGCGCGTGCTTCGGCGACGTCGCCTTTCAACTTCTCATCCGCTTCGCTGACGATGCCGTTGGCGTCGTCGTGAGTTTTGGTGACGACCGTCGTGCGGTACGCGGCAGCCTCGCGGCGGAAGCGGTCGCGCACATCGGCGGCAGCGTGACGTGCGGTGTGGAGCTTCTCTTCCATCTGCGTCGTTGCTTCCTGGAAACGCAGCATGGACTGCTCGTAGATCTCGTTCGCGGAGCGCACTTCGGTCTCCCGCGCCTCGATCACCTGATTGATCGGCTGCAGGAAGAACTTGCGCACGATCAGGTAGTTGAGGATGAAAATCACTACGATCGCGAGCAGAGAGTAATCGGGCGACAGATTGATTTGCATAGACTGTTTGGAGCCGGAAAAACGGGCGTGCAGAGCCGACGCCCAACCCCGAGGCGGCGGTTGTATACCACAAGGGAAAGAAGGTTGTCACCTCGCCGGTTGTGCGTCGCGTGTCCACGAAAACGTCGGATGAAACGTACACGCGCATCCTCGATCGCGCGGACGATTTCTTTCGCTCGATCGCTGAGTCGCAGCCGCAGAACCTGCAGTGCGGACGCGGCTGTTCGCTCTGCTGTTACGGCCTCTTCGAGATCGGCTCCGGCGACGTTCCGCTGATCGCCGAAGGTCTCGAGAAACTGCATCCGTCGCGGCGGAAGATGATCATCCGGCGGTCGCAGGAGATCGTGGAGTCGTCGAAGCATCCTGACCTCCGCGATTGTTCTCCCGGCGAGAAAGAAGCCTTCTTCGAGCGCACCGCGTCGACGCCGTGTCCGAATCTGAACGAGCGCGGCGAGTGCCTGATGTATGAGAACCGTCCGCTTGTCTGCCGCACGTTCGGCTTGCCGCTCCGCAACGCGGGCGAATACATCGGCGACATCTGTGAGTTGAATTTCACCGACGCGCCTCAACGCGACCGCGAGACGGCCGCCTGGGATCTGCAATGGGAAGACGCGCTTGGCGCCGAGGATGAGTACACGATCCCGGAAGCGATCGTTTTGGTGGCGCGGATGAGAGGGTGGTAAATCGCCGGTTGTCGGTTGTCGGTTTTCCGTTCTCGGTTTGCATGCGAAACGGCCACGCAAGGCGCAATCAACGGACAACAGATAACAGACAACGCGCGCAACGCGCATCGCCTACGCCTTCGCGGCGATGTTCGTCACCGTGGCCGGCTTCTTGTCGCCCATGACGCAGTTACCCTGGAAGATGGCGCCTTCCTCGATGATCAGTGCCGGCGTGTCGATATCGCTGTAGACCTTGCCGTTGCGATGAATCTCGACGCGCTGCGTCGCGGTGATCTTGCCGATGATCGTGCCACTGACGGCGATGCGGCCGGCGTAAACTTCCCCTTCGATCTGGGCGCTCTCGCCGACGATCAACTCGTTTTTGGTCGTGATCTTGCCGTTGAAACGGCCGTCGATGCGCATCGTGTCTTCGAATTCGAGCTCGCCGCGAAACGACGCGCCGCGATCGAGAAAGCCGTTCAGTTCACCACTCTTGTTCTTCATCTCGCCTCCCATACTACCGTCGTCGTCCCATCAGTTCATCGACGACGCGAATCAATTCGTCTTCGCTGCCGTAGCGGATGTGAATGACTCCTCCGCGCCGTCTGCGGTCGATCTCAACTTTCGTTCGTAAAGTCCTTTGCAATTTGTCTTCAGCGTCGCGCGTGAAGACGTCCTTCTCTTTTTCTTTCTTCTCGGCCGTCTTCGGCGAGCTCTCCGAGGCCAGCATCTCGGTTTGCCGGACATTCAGATTCTTTCGCACGACCCGTTCCGCGAGCTGCTCCTGCTTCTTCGGCGATTCGATGGCCAGCAGCGCGCGCGCGTGCCCCATCGAGAGCTGACCGGAGGCGAGCAGCTTCTTGACCGGATCGGGCAGTTTGAGGAGTCGCAGGAAGTTGGCGACCGTCGACCGCTCTTTGCCGACACGCCGCGAGATCTCCTCCTGGGTCAGCTGAAAATCGTCGTGGAGTTGGTGATACGCCATCGCCTCTTCGATTGGGTTCAGGTCCTCGCGCTGGATGTTCTCGATGAGCGCGATCTGCAGCGCGTCGCCCTCGGCCATCATCTCTTTGATGAGAACGGGGACAGTGGTCAGTCCCGCTTTCTGCGCGGCGCGGAAGCGGCGCTCGCCGGCGATAAGCTTGTACTTGTCGCCGGAGCTGGTGACGACGAGCGGCTGCACGATCCCATGCTGCCGGACGCTGCGCGCGAGCTCGTCGATCGAGGCCTCGTTGAAGGTCTTGCGCGGCTGGAAGGGATTCGGCTGAATCTGCGAGATCGGGATCTCGGCAAGACCCTGCGTCGCCTGTGATTCAGCAGGCGCCTCCTGCCGTTGCGGGATGAGGGCGCCGAGACCGCGGCCGAGCACTTTCTTGTGGATCATCAGATCACGTTCTCCGCGCGCTGAATGAACTCCCTGGCCAGACTGACGTACGCCTCGCTGCCTCGAGAGCGGATGTCGTAAAGAATAATCGGTTTGCCGAACGACGGCGCCTCGCTGAGCCGGACATTCCGCGGGATGACGGTCTTGTAGACCTTTTCCCCGAAGTGCCCACGCACTTCCTCCGATACCTGCCGCGCCAGGTTCATCCGCTCGTCGTACATCGTCAGGACGATGCCTTCGACGTCGAGCGACGGATTGACGGCGCTCTTAACGCGATCGATGGTGGCCAGCAGTTGCGAGACGCCTTCCAGTGCGAAGTACTCGGCCTGCAGCGGCACGAGCACGGAGTTGGCGGCAGTGAGACCGTTGACGGTGAGCAGTCCGAGCGACGGCGGCGAGTCGATGAGGATGTAGTCGTAGTCCGCGCTGACTGCTTCGAGGACGCGCTTGAGGTAATACTCGCGTCCGATGGCATCGCGCAGCTCAACCTCGGCACCGACCAGATCGACCGACGATGGAGCGAGAAACAGCGTCGGGATCTCGGTCGGCCGGATGATCTCCCGTATCGGCATGCTCTCGATGAGCACGTCATACATTGACGGCTCGGCCTCCGTCACGCCGATGCCTGAGGTCGCGTTCGCTTGGGGATCGAGGTCAACCAGGAGCACGCGCCGCTCGCAGGCGGCGACGGAAGCGCCGAGGTTGATGGCGGTGGTGGTCTTGCCGACTCCGCCCTTCTGATTCGCCAGAGCGACGATCTTCGTCATCGTTGTTGTTCCACGTGGAACGTGAGCGTTACGAGGTAGTTTGAGGTCCCCCGAGGAAGCGGAAAGACTTCTGTTTTGGTGAAACCAGCAATCGCTGCGACGTCCGGATTGCTTTGAAAGAGCGCCACGCGGCCGCCTTGCTCCATCCACGGCGCCAGCGACGGCACCCATTCCTCGGGATTTCCGACTGCGCGCGATGTAATCAGGGAAAATCGAAGGTCAGGCGGGAACCGCGTCACGGCGCGCGCCAATCTATCACCGTAAATCACAGCGTTCAATTCGCACGCCCGCGCCACGTGTTTCAGAAACGCCCACTTTTTCTTGTCCACTTCGACGAGGTGGAAGCGAGCCTCCGGCGAGACGATGGCCATCGGAATGGCAGGCAATCCTCCCCCGCTGCCGAAGTCGAGGACGTTCCCGGATGGCTTCAGAATGTTCGCCGCCGTCACCGCTTCGCCGATATGCGCATCGATATTGGCGACGGCTTCCGGACCGATGAGGTTGATCCGTTCGTTCCACCGCAGGAGCTCGCGCTTGTAGATCTCCAGCGCGTTCATGCAGTGCGCGCGGCGCCGCGCCGCAGGTGCATTCGCACGATCGAGATCGCCGCGGGTGTGACGCCGGGGATCCGGCTGGCCTGTCCGAGCGAAACAGGGCGGACGAAACTGAGCTTCTCGACCATCTCACGCGACAATCCCGGCAGCCGGTATGACATATCGGCCGGGATTTGCGTGCCTTCTTCATCCGCCTGCCGGGCCGCTTCGCGCTGCTGGCGATCGATGTAGCCGGCATAGCGAAGCTGACTGACGACGCCGTCCGATTCTTCGTCGCTCAACGCGCGAAAGGCGTCCGACACCTCGGGGAGCACGTTCTGGCAGGCTTCGGTGAAACGCGCGATGTCAAAGTCGGCGCGCTGCATGAGTCGGGCGATCGTCGACTTTTCGTTCAGCGTTACGTTGGCGGTGGCCAACCAAATCAGCGTTTCGCGATCGGGCGTCACGCTCGTTTCTGCCGCCTCTCTCGCCCGCTGCATGCGCGCGATTCGCAGCTCAACGCGGCTCTTGCGCTCATCGTCGAGAATACCGAGCCGCTCTGCTACTGGAGACAGGCGCTCGTAAACGGAGTCGCATCCGAGGAGTAGGCGGTGCTCCGCGCGAGAGGTGAACATGCGATACGGCTCCTCGGTACCTTGCGTGACCAGGTCGTCGATCATCACCGCGGCGTAGGCCTGATCGCGGCGAAGGATGACCGGATCGCCGCCGCGAATCTTCTGCAGGGCGTTGATTCCGGCCAGGAGGCCCTGCGCGGCCGCCTCTTCGTATCCCGAGGTGCCGTTAATCTGGCCGGCGAGGAAAAGGCCGTCGACGCCGCGAACCTGAAGCGTGGGATCGAGCTGCTCCGGGTTGACGAAGTCGTATTCGACCGCGTAGCCGTATCGCGCGATCACCGCGTTTTCGAATCCCGGCAGCGAGCGGACCACGGCGTCCTGCACGTCGGGTGGAAGCGACGTCGAGATGCCGTTGAGGTAGAGCCACGGATGCGTCAACCCTTCCGGCTCGACGAAGACCTGGTGCCGCTCCTTCTCCGCGAAGCGCACTACCTTGTCTTCGATCGACGGACAGTAACGCGGTCCGGTGGCGTGGATCTGGCCGGAGTACATCGGCGCGCGATGAAGATTGGCGCGGATCAACTCGTGCGCGGCTTCGCTCGTGTACGTGAGGTGGCAGAGCACCTGCGGAAGCGGAAGCGCGTCGGTGAGGATCGAAAACGGGCGCGGCGTGGCGTCCCCCGGCGCTTCCTCCAGCTTCGAGAAATCGACGGTAGTGCGGTCGACGCGAGGGGGCGTTCCGGTCTTGAGGCGTCCGAGTTTGAGGCCGAGATCGCGAAGCGAGTCGGAGAGCGTTTCCGCGGCCGGCTCGCCGAAGCGGCCGCCGACGGTCTTCACCTCCCCTGAGTGCATGAGCGCGCGAAGAAACGTTCCGGTGGTGACGATGACGGCGCGCGCGTTGATACGGGTTCCGTCTTTGAGGACGACGCCATGTACAGACTTGCCATCGTGCAGGAGCGCCGTCGCGGAGCCTTCGATGACGTTGATATTCGGCTCGTCGAGAATCTGCTGGACGGCGTCCGCGTAGAGATCGCGGTCGCATTGCGCGCGCGGGCCCTGCACGGCGGGACCTTTCGATCGATTGAGCACCTTGAACTGGATACCGGCGCGATCGGTCGCCTCCCCCATCAGGCCGCCGAGGGCGTCGATCTCTTTGACGAGGTTTCCCTTCGCCAACCCGCCGATGGCGGGGTTGCACGACATGCGGCCGATGGCGTCGCGGAGCATCGTCAACAGCGCAACGCGTGCGCCTCCGCGGGCGCAGCCGCGGGCCGCCTCAGCGCCGGCGTGGCCTCCGCCGATCACAATCACGTCGTACATGTTTCACGTGGAACAGCCGGTCGCGCGCGCTCACTTCCCGATGCAGAATTTCGAGAAGATCTCGGTGAAGACGTGTTCCTGGGTGATGGCGCCCGTAAGAAGGCCAAGAGATGCGGCAGCGCGGTAGAGGTCGACGAGAATCAAAGGCGCGTCGAGCTCGGCATTCAAGGCGGCCAGAGCAGTCTTCAGCGCTTCTCTACAGCCGAGAACAGCTTGGTGCTGGCGCTCATTGACCAGGCTGCCTTCAGGCGCGGCGAACTCATCGCGGACGATTTTATCCAGCCTGCTCAGCAGTTCATCAATACCGCGCCCGGCCGTAACGCTAATGCCGAGAGCGCTTTGCGGCGGAGAAGCGAGATCCGTCTTGGTGTAAATAACCATTGCATCCGAATACGACGCGAGCTCATCCTCGCTTGTCAGACCGGCGCTCGCATCGACCAGATAAAGAATGATGTCCGCGCTCGCGGCCGCCTGGCGCGCACGCGCGACCCCGATCTCCTCGACGACATCGCCGCTCGTTCGCAGACCGGCCGTGTCGGCGATCGTCACGGGAAGGCCGCCGATCTCGATGGTCTCGCGAACGATATCGCGCGTCGTTCCCGGGATCGGCGTGACGATGGCGCGATCGCTGCCGACCAGCCGGTTCAGCAGTGTCGACTTGCCGGCATTCGGACGCCCGAGGATGACGGCGGTGAGGCCGGACGTCGTCGCGCGTCCGCGGCGAAACGTCTCCGCCAGCGCTTCTGTCTGGGCGATCGCGCTTTCGATTTCGCGCCGCGCATCGTCGCGGGTGATGAACTCGTACCCCTCTTCCGAAAAGTCGAGCGCAGCCTCGAGCCGCGAGATCACATGCAGCAGCGACTCGCGCACCGCCGCGGCGCGACGGCTCAAGACGCCGTGCAGATTGCCGAGCGACAACTTCGCCTGGAGCGCGGTGCGGGAGTTGATCAGGTCCGCGATCGACTCCGCCTGCACGAGATCGAGCTTCCCGTTGAGCACCGCGCGCTCGGTGAACTCGCCCGGCTCCGCGAGGCGCGCGCCGCACGCCACGATCGCGGCGATCACGCGCTCCACGAGGAGCGGACTTCCATGCAGCGTCAGCTCGACGAGATCATTCCCGGTGAACGAATGCGGAGCGGCGTAGCGGATGGCGATGCACTCATCGAGTGGCTCTCCGTCCAGACTTAGTTGCGCAAGTGTCGCGAGGCGGACGTCCGGCCAGACACCTGCGAGCTTCTCCAGGATGTCGCCGCCGCGCGGACCGTCGATGCGGACCATCGCGAGCGCTCCCCTGCCGAGCGGCGTTGCCGGAGCGACGATTGTGTCGAGTTCAGAGGATTCCAACGCCATGCGATGTCATGCCTGCCATGCTGAGCCCGCGAAGACGGGCGAAGGATCTCGAGTTTGCGGCTCCGGCTGGAACCGCGGGCTCGCCAAGTCATTGTGCCATGTGAGATAGAAGTGAATCGCGTGGCGAGCGTGAGCCGCCGCTTTCCGACGTGATCGCGCGACTCCCCCCGAATGCCGCCGCGAACTGCTGGAATGCCGTTCGATGCTTCGCGAATATCAACGCACCCTTCCCGAAGGGCAAATCGAGCTTCGATCATCTTCCCCG
>DATART010000363.1:0-2056 GCA_036264035.1 Thermoanaerobaculia bacterium
GAACGTGAATGTCTGCGCAACCACGTGACGACTCCTCATCGCCGGCGTAACGAATTGCCACCGGACCCTGTCGCGGAGCCGATCCGCGTCCTCATCGCCGAGGATGACGAAAACTTCTCCGTCTGGCTCACCTCGATCGCACGCCGCCTGGGGTTGACCGTCAGCACGGCCGCGAACGGCGTCGAGGCGTTGAAGAAGCTCGAGGCCGCGCACTTCGACCTGCTCATCTCTGACTTCGAGATGCCGCGCAAGGATGGTCTCGCGCTCATCGCCGATGTCCGCGCGAATCCGAAGATGAGCGGACTGTATGCGGTAATGCTGACCGCGCACGACGAGCTTTCGGTCAAAGTTACCGCCCTCACCCTGGGCTACGACGACTTCCTGGCCAAAGGCTGCACCGAGGTTGAAGTCGTGGCCAAGGTGGCGGCGGCGCGGCGCATCCTGGCGCGGCATCGCGCCCTCGACGCCGATGCGCGCGAATGGCGCGACATCGCCAATCATGACGAGCTGACGCGCGTGGCCACGCGCCGCTTTTTCTTCGAACAAGCCGAGCGTCACCTCGCGCAGAACGACAACATCGCCGTCGTCCTCTTCGACGTGAACGACTTCAAGAACATCAACGATAACTACGGGCACCTCACCGGCGACCGCGTCCTGCGAGACATGGGCGCACTCTTCCTACGCCGCACGCGCAGCGACGATGTCATCGCGCGCTACGGCGGCGACGAGTTCGTGCTGCTCGCGCTCAACCTGACGGTTGACGAAACGCGCGCCGTGGCCGAGCGTCTGGCCGCGGAGTTGTCGTCGCTTCAGTGGCACGAGCGAGACACCGAAGTGCAGGTCGGCGTGACGATCGGTATGGGCTGCTCGTCGCTCATTCCCGGCGCGACGATCCAGCAACTGCTCGAAGCGGCTGACCGCGAGCTGTACGCGAACAAGTGGCTGAAGAAACATCCGGCCACGACACCGCCCGAGGCGTACGAGTATCCCGAGGGGGGTGCGCAACCCGCTGCGCCCATCGTGGCGCGCCGCCTCCTGCCGTGATCACGAGGTCGTAGTCCACTTCGAACCGTCCCAGCGCAGGACGTGGATCAACGCGGAGTGGCCTTCGATCTCGATGATGCGGACGTTATAGCCGTCGGTCAGCACGATCGAGCCGTTCGACGATTCCCCTTCGCGCGAAAACGTACAGAGCTGCGACGTACCGAAGCGGACCGGTAGCCGCGACGCCAGCGGCTCGTGATTGGTCGGATCGATGATCGTCTGCAGCGGAACGCCAATCCGCGCCGGCACGTACTGGAACGTGCGCGCCGGCGAGAGCGGCACGTCCACGCCGCGGCTGATGTCATCGTTGCGGACGCCGTCGTTGTCTCGATCTTCGTAAACACGCCACGACCAGCTGCCGCCTTCCTGCCAGAAGCGGATGGCGACGTTGCGCCGGTGCGCGATGGCGATGGCGCGCGTGTTCTGAAACAGCGCCCGCAATTCAGACGTCGCGCTCACCAGCGCCACCGTCCGCCGCGCGTAATCGACGGCGTTCCACGCCAACGTCAATAGGATGCCGCCCACTGCCAATGCGATCAGAAGCTCGATCAGGGTATGTCCTCGTTCCTGTTTGCTCATGCGTTCCTCCGGGGAGGACGCAGAGCGAAGGACATGACGAGGGCATTGGAACGATCAAGCCGTTTTGATTGTGCTGTTTACGTGATTCTCGAAGCGCGAAACGTTGTCAAAAAATCGGGCGGAGGACCGATTCTTTGCAGCGGGTTCCTGCATCTTGCCAAAGCACAGACAAGAGTGTCTGTGCCACACCGGCTCTGGCGGGAAGAGCAGCGGCGGTGACGGCAGGATTGTGTGGAACAGACGCAGACGTGTCCAAATTAGCCGGCGTCGCGCAGTGTGGATTGCTGCAGGACCGCCGCGAAGCGGCACGAAGCCACCGGAGGTGGCTCGTACGGTAGAGAAGATGGAGTGACCCGCTCGCTCAGTGTACTTTTCGTGGGTTAAGCCAGGAAGGCACAGAGCCACATACAAGGAGGAACGGGTCATGAAGATT
>DATART010000432.1:0-11878 GCA_036264035.1 Thermoanaerobaculia bacterium
GAGACGCGGCATCGGAACGGCCGAGTTTTCCGCCGTGGCTGACTCGCTCATATGCGTGGAAACAGGCCCGAGATTATACAGGCGTTGATCCGCTGGTGAATTATCCGCGGATTACACAGATGGCACGCGGATGAATCAGTGATGCCCGCCGGGCGGCGGCGCGGGAGGACGCGACGCCGGAGGCGGAGGCGCGCCGTGGCCGCCATCGGGCTGATGTCCAGTAGTTCCGTCGTGACCGTGTGAATCGGGCGGGGCGCCGTCGCGGCGGCCGGGGGCGTCGGGGCGGCGGTCGTCGGGCGTCTTGATCGGATGATCGGGCGGCGGGTCGTGGCGGCTGAAGCTGGACGTTTCGCCGGCGTGGACGAGAAACGGCTCGGGGCGCAAGGGGGATCGGATTTCGACCGTGCCTTCGAAAACGTCGACGATCGTTTTGCCCGCCGCGTCAACCTCGACGTTGTATTGCGTTCCTCGCACCGCCAGCAGTGCGCCGGGCGTCTGCACGATGCGCGGTTCAGAGCCGGTGATCTTGTCGAACATCGCGTGAATCCGTCCGCGCTCGACGGAGAGGATCACGCCGGGCGTGCCGCCCGCGAGCTGGACGTCGGTCGAGCTGAAGATTTCGAATTTAGCGCGCTGCGGCTCGGCGGCGATGAGCGCGTAGGAGAACCAGCCGGTGTGTACGCGGTCGCCGCTCTGCGCGTGCGAGCCTTTCGCGACGGGCGATTCCTGCTTCGCCGTTTTCAACGTGACGGTGCGCTTGACGTCGTCGAAGCGGTAGCCGACAAACGCTGGCGGCGTGGTCGTCGTCGCCGCGGCGGCGGTGAGCATGGCGAGCGATGCGAGGAATGTCTTCATCACGGCCTCACGATTCCAGGGAAATATCGAGTCGTTTCATTTTGCGCGCAAGAGTCTTGCGTTCGATGCCGAGAATGTAGGCGGCCTGCGTCTGATTCCCGCCGGTGGCGCGGAGGACGGCAATGATGTGACGTTTCTCCGCCTCATCGAGCGATACGAGGTCATCTTCGGAATTTTCCGGCGTCGCCGCAGCCGGCCTCGGCTCGGCGGTCGGCGCGATGTCGCGCAACGCGCGCGACGCGGCGGCAGGATCGACGAGCGCGCCGGAGTCGATGACGGTGCGGCGGATAACCTGCTCCAGCTCGCGGACATTGCCCGGCCACGCATGCGCGGCGAAGAGATCCAGTACGCCTTGCGACGGGCCTGTGATCGCGTCGCGTTTCATTTCGCCGCCGATCTTCCGTTTGAAGTGATCGACGAGGAGCGGGATATCCGAGACGCGGTCGCGCAACGGCGGGACGGCGATCTCGTATCCGGCCAGCCGGTAATACAAATCCTCGCGGAACTTGCCGTCGGCGACGAGGCGCTTGATGTCGCGATGCGTGGCCGCGATCAGACGGACGTCGACGCGGTGGCTCTTCTCCGCGCCGTGCGGCGTGACGACGCCGTCCTGCAGAAAGCGGAGGAGCTTGACCTGAAAGGCCGGCGAGATGTCGCCGATCTCGTCGAGGAAGAGCGTCCCGCTGTCGGCGCGCGAGAGTGCGCCGCGGCGATCCTGACGAGAGTCGGTGAAGGCGCCGCGCGCCGATCCGAATAGTTCATTCTCCAGCAGCGTGTCGGGAATCGCGCCGCAGTTGATGGCGATGAACGGGCCGGCAACACGGTCGCCGAGGTCGTGGATGGACTGGGCGACGAGCTCTTTGCCGCTGCCGCTCTCGCCGAGAATGACCACCGGCACGTTGAGCGACGCGACGCGGGCGATGGCCTTGTACATGGCGATCATCGACGGATGCGAGCCGACGATGCGCGAGGACGGTCCGGTCTCGATTTCAACCTCCTCGGCCACGCGGTCGCCGAGCGCGGCGCGAACGCGTGCGATCAGTTCGTTGAGGTCGAACGGCTTGGCGAGGTAATCGAACGCGCCGATGCGTTGCGCGAGCGCGGTCGTTTCGATCGTGCCGCGAGCCGTCATCAGGATCACGCGCGGCGGATTGCGGCGTTCGGCGATCGCTTGCAGCAGCGTCAGGCCGGTTTCGCCGGGCATGTAGATATCGCTGAGCACGAGGTCGATGCGATTCGCGCGCAGCGCTTGCAGCGCCGAGGTCACGTCGCCCGCTTGCACGGTTTTCAGGCCGACTTTTTCGAGCGCCATGGCCGCGCTTTCGCGGATGCCGGCATCGTCATCGACTACCAGAACGGTCGGCATTACATCGCTCCTGCTTTGGCCGCGGCCGCGGCCAGCGGCAGCGTGATGCGAAAGCGCGATCCGCCTTCGTTCGATTCGACGTTCACCGTGCCGCCGTGCCATTTCGCGATCTCGGATACGAGAGACAGTCCGAGCCCGAGACCGTTCGTTCCGGCAGCGGTGGTGCCGCGCACGAAGCGGGCAAAGATTTTCTCGCGTTCCATCTCACTGATGCCCGGGCCGCGGTCTTCGACTTCCAGGATGGCGTCGTCGTTCCGTCGCGCGACGCGCACCGTGACGGCGCCGACGGTGTACTTGAATGCGTTGCCCACGAGGTTGTCGACGACGCGTTCGAGCAGCGCCCCATCGGCGCGGACCATGATGTCGCGATCGGCGGAAACAAAGAGCGTCCGATCGCTGCCGGCCCGGAGAAAATCGACGCGCGCCGCGGTCAGCTCGCCGAGGTCGATGACGCTCGACGACGAGGCGAAGTCGCGCAGCGGCAGGCGTTCGAGATCGAGAAGCGTTCCCACCATCGTCTCCAGCTTGCCCGCTTCGTGCTGCAGCAGCGAGACGACGCGGTTGCGCTCGGCCTCGCTCAGGTCGAAATCGTTCATGAGCTGCGTGAGGCTGCGCATCGACGCCAGCGGCGTCTTCAGCTCGTGCGCGAGTACGCGTTTCGATTCCGCATCGCGCTCGCGATGATCGATGTCGCGCTCTTCGCTGCTGCGCAACGCGGCGATGATGATGCGCGTTTCGAGAACGCCGACGGCGATCGCCGCGGACGCGATGAGCGTCAGGAACGGAATCGCGAATGCGTTGGCGAGCAGCGCGATGCCGCCGGCAACGATCGCAACGATGACGATGCCCACGGCGACGCGGCGCCGGCGTGTGATGAGAATTGCGGCGATGCTGATTGCGGCGAAAACACCAGCGGCGATCGGCGGCAGTTCGGTGATGACGTCGCCGCGGATGATCGACTCCGTTGCCGCCGCATGCACGGTGACGCCGGGATCGGGCTGATGGCGGCGCGTGGTCGGCGTCAGCACGCGGTCGCCGAGGGCGAGGGCGGTGGGGCCGATGAAGACGAGCTTGCCGCGGAGTTGTTTCGCGAGCGCGGGATCGCGAAGCAGGTCGGCGGCGCTGATGGCGGGAATCGCGCTGGCGCGAGTCCGGAACGCCGGCGCGATCGATCGGCCGACCGGAATCGGCGCGCCGGTGACGAGCGACGCCGCTTCGACGGAAAGCGCGGTCAGGGAGCGATCGCCGCTCTGCTTCGTCGCCGACAGCCGCCGCAGGATGCCATCGTGATCGACTTCGAAATTGCCATGCGCGGCGGTGACGGACTCCGACAGCGGCGTTTGAGGCAACAACCAGCGGCCGTGATCATCGACGACCGCCACCGCGAGCACCGGGAGGCGCTTCGCTGCCTTCGCAAGCGGTTCGTCGCCGCTGCGCGCTTCGGCGAGGAGGATGTCGAGGATGACGCCGCGCGCGCCGGCGTTCGCGGAGCGATCGACGAGCGTCGCGAGTTTCGCGCGATCCCACGGCCAGGAGCCGACATCGCGCAACGACTGTTCGTCGATGGCGACGACAACGGTCTGTTGCGCCGCATGTTGCGGAAGATGGCGCAGGATCAGATCGCGCGCCGGCAGCTCCAGCGGATCGACGACGTCGAACGCGAGCAGCAGCGTCACGGCAACGCCGGCCGCGATCGCAATCAATACCGCCGTGCGCCTTCGAAGCATCGGCGGCTATGGTAGCGCGCGGCTTGTGTGGCACAGACACTCTTGTCTGTGCTTTTGACTTCACGCAGCTTGCGAGTTAATCGCGAGCCTCCCAAATGCACAGACAAGAGTGTCTGTGCCATGCCACATCATTTCCGTCTCAACGCGACAGTTTGGGCGAGTTGCGCACGCAGCAACTTCCCTAACGGCGATCGCGGAATCGACACCACGCGATGCACTTCGCGGATTCGCTCGAACGGATGCACGCGCTCGTTGAACGCGTCGACGAACGATGGCTCGATCATGGTCGCCAGATGGATGACGTGTCCGAGCCTTTCGTCGGGAACTGCAACGATTGCCGCGTCATCACCTGCCAACTCATGGACGATCCGATCGAGACGCTTGAGATCGACCGATTCGCCACCGATTTTGACGAAGTCGCCGGCGCGCCCGAAGACCCGCAGCGTTCGCCCATCGACTTCCCCCAGATCCTCGGAAACGAACCAGCCGTCGATCTTCGGATCGATGAGACCGCGTTCCGTCGCATAGCCGGTGAAGAGCGACGCTCCGCGAAACGCGAGACGTCCGTCGTCCTCGCGGCGTGCTTCGATGTGGCCGAGGAGTGTGTCGTTGATGGCGATCGTCGAGCAACATTCGGTCATGCCGTAGCTCGGCAGCGTCGGCCAAATGCCGCGTTCGATGTTGAAGATGCCGCCGCCGACGAGAATGGCGCGCAGCGTCGTTGATGGTGAGAGTCCTGCGGCGATCAGATCGCGCACCTGCGCCGGCACCAGCGACGCGATCGTCGCGTCCGATTCCGCGAATGCACGCGGCTCCCACGCCATCGGCAGCGCGCGCGCGCCCGCGAGGTGGCAGCGCGCGTACACGCCGAGACCGCCGACATGGAAGGACGGAAGGACGGCGGCCCAGACGTCGCGCGACGTGACTTCGAGGCGATCGTTGACCGCCGCGGCGGAGGCGAGGATGGCCCGCTTCGACAGCGCGACGAGCTTGATGTTGCCCGTCGATCCTGACGTGGCCACGAAGACGTGCGCAGCGAGATCGGGGACCATTTTCTCCAGCCGCGCGCGTTCCGCGGCGGGCATCCGCGGATTGAGAAGGAGGTGGGATTCGGCGGATTGAAAGTCCATCATGACGCCGGAATTCGCGCGAAACGTTCTATCGCGCACTGAAGCGCGCTCACGAAATTGGGGTCGCGTTTCGGCACCCCCGGCTTAAAGCCGGGGGCTACGGTTCTTACGGCAGCTACGCTGCCGTCAGTCCGTAGAGCGTGAAACCGCACGGGAATCCGTTGCCGATTTACGCGAACGTCGCGCACTGGGCCGCCGGCGAAGCCGGCGTAAGGACCGTAGGCCCCGGCTTTGAGCCGGGGGTTTTCGAGGCGTTCCCGAATCTGTGAGCCCGCTTCAGCGGGCGAAAGAGAGGTTCTTAGAATTTTTGCCATGGCAGGTTTTCCAGCAGATCGTCGAACCCCCATCCTGTTCCGCCGGGCGGAACGAGGCGCGTGCCGTCGATGCGCATGCGTTCGATGAATGGATCATTTTCGAACAGCACGTGCGTGATGAGGCCGCAGGTCGTGGTGATGTTTGCGGTCGCGGCCGAATATGCCGCGCAGAGTTGACCGATGGGGTGATCCATGTAAGACGTGACGACGATCTCTGTATCAACGCAGGGGATTTCTTCGAGCGCGGGTTTCAGGATCAGAACGTCGTAGGAATTCACAGAGCACAGACAAGAGTGTCTGTGCCACATTGGATCGCTGCCTGTGTGGCACAGACACTCTTGTCTGTGCTGTGAGGTACCTGGCGCACGGTCGAGCGCGAGCCGCAATCCGGTGCGCTCGCGAAGGTCGCGCCAGACGGCAGCATCGTACGGACACGGATCTTCGATGAAGCCGATCCGTTCGCGAGGCAGCGTCGCGGCGATGGCGACGAACTCCGCGGCTGTCAACGTCGCGTTGAAATCGATGCGCAGCCGGACGCGATCGGGGATGACGTCGATGCTCTTCAATTTCGCCGTGTCGAAGGACTCCGGCGGATCGGGGCCGGGCCAATGGCTGGGCGGGATCGTTAGCCGGTCGAACGCGCTGCGTCCATCGCGCCGGGCCGCCGCGTCGATCGATGCGAATTCGAGCGATGCCTCCGTCAGCGTCGTCATTTCGCCACGGGTCAGCAGCGCGAGCTGATCGTCGAGTGGCAGATCGCCCAGTTCCGGCCATGGGTGGACGTCGGCTACGCCGCCGTTGACGCGAATCAATGCGCCGCGCCGCACGCCGTCGGCCGCGATCGCGCTCAGTCGGCGTTTCGGCGTCAGCTCGTAGCGCCAGAATTCAACCAAGTGCGGCTCCGAGTACGTAGAGGATTCCGAAAATCCATTCCAACGCCCCTGCCAGCGCGAGGCAGCGATTGAGTGATGCGCCTTCACTTCGTGCCACGCGCACTAGCAACGCAATCGCGGGGATGACGGCGAGCATGGGAATCAGAAGCATCGTCGAACGGCGGAGATACGCGATCGCGGCGATGCAAACGAATGGCGCCAGCGCGAAGACGACGATCTCCGTTCGTGCGAACGCGGCGCCGAATCGCGCGGCCAGCGTGCGTTTGTTGCTGGCGCGATCGTTGTCGATGTCGCGCAGGTTGTTGATCGCAAGGATCACCACCGCCAGCGATCCGACCGCGAAGCCACCAATCCATGCCGCGGCGTCGAGCGTGAGTCGTTGCAGATAGAACGATCCGCAGACGGCGGTGAAGCCGAAGAACAACATCACGAACAACTCGCCGAGGCCGTGATAGGCGAGCGGGTACGGGCCGCCGGTGTAGGCGTACGCGGCGAGGATGGACGCGATTCCGACGATGGCGATCGGCCATCCGCCTCTCAAAATGAGCGGAATTCCGCAGAGCGCGGCCAATCCGAAACAGACGTACGCGCCGCGCAGTACGGCGTCGGCTTCCAGCAGACCGGCCTGCGTCACGCGCAGCGGCCCGAGGCGCGCGTGCGTGTCCGCGCCTTTCTTGAAATCCAGCGCGTCGTTGACGTAGTTCGTACCGATCTGGATGAAGACCGCGCCGAGCAGCGCGAAGATGAACGACGGCCAATCAACCGTCGAATGGATGCAGGCGAGCGCCGTTCCGACGAGCACCGGTGTCACCGCCGCGGCCAGCGTTTTCGGGCGTGCGGCGAGCAGCCAGGGAGTCACTGTATCGCTCCGCGATACGTTGTCTGTTGTCGGTTGATTGCACTTCGCGCGTTATCGCAAAAACGCGGACAACCGACAACCGACAACCGACAACGCGCGAAGCGCATCATGGAAATCTCGGAAACTTCGTGAAATCCGGCCTCCGCTTCTCCACGTACGCGTCCCGCCCTTCCTGCGCTTCCTCGGACAGGTAATAGAGCAGCGTCGCGTCGCCGCCGAAATCGAGAAGGCCTAGCTGGCCGTCGCAATCGGCGTTCATCGCGGCCTTCAAAAAGCGCAGCGCCATCGGCGAAAGTGCGAGCATCTCGCGGCACCATTTCATCGTCTCGTCTTCGAGTTGCGCCAGCGGCACGACCGTGTTGATGAGGCCCATGTCCAGCGCCTGCTGCGCGTCGTACTGGCGGCAGAGGAACCAGATTTCGCGCGCTTTTTTTTGACCGACGATGCGCGCCAGATATGACGAGCCGAGGCCGGCGTCGAACGAGCCGACGCGCGGGCCGGTCTGGCCGAAGCGGGCGTTGTCGGCGGCAATCGTCAGATCGCAGACGACGTGAAGGACGTGGCCGCCGCCGATCGCATAGCCGGCCACCATCGCCACGACCGGCTTCGGCATGCTGCGAATCTGCTTCTGCACGTCGAGGATGTTGAGGCGCGGGATCTTTTCCTTCGGATCGACATAGCCGCCTTTGCCGCGCACGCGCTGATCGCCGCCGGAACAGAACGCCTCGGTGCCTTCACCGGTAAAGACGATGACGCCGATTTCGCCATCGTCGCGGGCCATGTCCAGCGCCTGCTTCATTTCGCTCACCGTCAGCGGCCGAAATGCGTTTCGCACCTCGGGGCGATTGATCGTTATCTTCGCGATGCCGTCTTCCGTGCGCTCGTACTTGATGTCCTGAAAGTCGTGAAGTTTGATCCAGTTCTCTGCCATGCCGCGAGGCTATCAAGCGCGGCGCGCTACATCAACGGGACGCTGATGTGCTGGCCGGCGTCGATGCCCTTCTTGAAGACGGTAACGTCGAGCGCCGTAGCACCGTCGGCAGCGTCGATCTGCAGGATCGCTTTCGTGGCGCCGTTGCTTTCGGTGACGCCGAGAACGGTTGTGCGTGGCCTCGTTTCGAAGGAGAGATCAGCCGGACGCGCGCCGAAAATGAAGAGCGCGACCCGGCGCGGACCGGCGCTCATGTCGGCGGTGGCGGTGGGCGCAAACGTTCGCCCGCCGTATTCGAACGGGTAATCGGCGGCGTCGGCGCGGTTGCCGCGGACCAGCAGCCACTTGCCGTCCTCATCGATCGGGATCGGCGGCAGGATGGCGATCTGCCCTTCGGCGGGAACGTTGATATTGACCCGCGCGTAGCCTCGCTTCTCGAGCGCCTCCGCCGCGCCGCGATCGGGATCGCCGGTGCGGACGAGCGCCTTCACGGCGTAGCTGCCCGGCGGCAACATCAGCGTTCCGTAGTAGCGGATGCCGGTCGCGCGAACTTTTTCGCCGACCTTCGCCACTTCGATCGTGACGCGATCGTAGAGGCGGTCGCGCACGATGCCGGCCGTGTCGAAAGCGTAGATGAAGACGTCCGCGCCACCGATGACGGTTCCGGTTTCGCGCATCAGATCGGCGCCGTTGATGTCGATGATGACCGGGACCTGCGCCGGTTTGCCGCCACTCGGAGGGAAGGCGGTGGCGAGCACATTCACGCGCAGATCGGTCTGCGGAATGTCGTTGACGATGATCTGTGCGTTCGTCAGCGCACGCTCGACGGAGTTGACGCGTCCGCGTTCGTAGTAGCCGGTGGGACTGACGGTGCGGGATCCCGGCGGCGCGTTTACCAGCTTCACGCTTACGTTGTGAAACGTGCCTGGCGCGTTGTCGGTCGTGTGAATGCCGAGGACGTAGACGACCTCCTGCTGGCGAAGAAGACGGTCGAAGTCGGCGTGAAGATCGTTCGAGTTCTGGAAGACTTCGCCGCCGGTCGGACGCGAAACGAGAAAGAGGCCGCCGTTGGAGTTGATGATCGCCCCTTCGTCGAGATTGTTCTGCACGCGCACGCCCTGCACGTCGATGGCGTGGAGCACGACGTTCGCGGCGCGGAAGCTGTCGGCCATGCGTTGGATTCGATTCAGCGCGGCGCTGTTGCCGTACATCTTGTCGGTGTCGATCCTCTCCTGATTGCCGGCAATGATCTGCGTATTGAGCTTCGTCTGTTCCTTCGATCCGCGCGCATCGAAACCCTGCAGGTATCGCGCATCGAAGCCCTCGGACAACAGCACGACCTGCTTGCGTCCCGGCACCATGCGCAGCGAGCGGGCGAGATTGCTCATCGAGTCGATCTCGCGTTCGATGCGCTCGCGGGCTGCCAGCTCGAACGCTGCCTTCGTGGAATCGGCAACGTCGCGTTGCGCCTGGTCGGCTTCGGCGCCGTATCGTGAGGTGTTCTCGATGACGGGCGCTTGTCCGGGTGATTCGTAGCCGCGCGGCGCCTCCCATATGACGGTCTGATTGGCGATTTGTAAAGGATCGGCGCCATGAAACGTGACGGGATTCGCGATTGCGGATGCGACGAGCTGCCGATCGGTGGTGAAGGCGGTGATGAAACGGTAGCCGCGATCGGGATCGACCGTCGCGACCGCGACGAGGTCGCGCGGGCCGACGCTCTCATTCACGAATCGCCGCGCTGCCTCGTGGGCGCGCGACATCGAGCGCGGCGAGGTGAAGCCGAGGTCGAAGAGGAGAACGAACGAGCGGCGCGCGGCGGGATTCATCGGCGAGATCGCACTGGCCGGCGCGTCGGTCGCGGCGAAATCGACCGCATCAAATGATGTGATGGGCTGTTTCTTCTTGTCGTCGTAAAGTGCGAAGTTCGCCGCGGTCAGTCCGCGCACCGGATTGCCGGACGCGTCGAGCACCGACACCGGCAGCTCGACGACGTGGACGTTGATCGTTGACGCGCTCTGCGACATGGTCTGTGCAAGCGCGGAGAGCGCGACGAGCGAAGCGGCGACAACGGCGAGGATTCGGCGCATCGTTCGCTACTGCCGCAGCACCGCGACGCTCGACGTCTGCGCGTCCGGCACGCCTTTCTTGTGGACGGTGACCCGCAGCGTCGAAACCTGCGCGGGATCGTCGAGTTGAAGGACGAGCTTCGTGCCGCCGGGTATCGGAATCGTGCCGAGCAGCTTTGTTTTCGGCGTCGTCTCCCACGTCAACTCGTTCGGCGCGGCACCGTAGACGATGACCGCGACTTTGTTCGACGCCGTCGCGCTGGGGATGAAGTTCTGGCCATTCAGCTCGAACGGATACGTGGTGGCGCCTCCGCGGTCAGGCGGCTTGACCAGAAGCCACTTCGGCTGCTCGTCGATCGGAATCGGAGGAAGCACGGCCACGGCGCCCGGCTTCGGAACAATGACGTTCGTCCGCGCGTAGCCGCGCTTCTCGTTGTCACTTTTCCTGTCCGGCTCGCCGGCGCGCACGAGCGATTTGATCGCGTAACTGCCGGGCGGCAGGATCAGCGTGCCGTAGTAGCGGACGCCCGTCTTGAGGCGGTCGCCGACTTTCCTGATGTCGAAGGTGAGCCGCTGGTAGAGCCGGTCGCGGACCACGCCTTCATCGTCGAACGCGTAGACGAACACTTCCGCCGCGGCCATGTTGCCGCGGGCTTCTTTCATCAGGTCGGCGCCATTGATGTCGAGGATGATCGGGACCTGCGAAGTCCCGTTGCCGGCCGGAAACGGCGCGGCGAAAGCGGCGACGTGGACGTCGTCCTGCGCGATGTCATTGACGATGACTTCGGCGGTGGTGAGGGTGCGCTCGGTCGAGGTCTCGCCGCCGTTTTCGTAGTAGCCGGTGCGGTAGTTGACGCGGCCGTTCGCGTTGACGAGCTTCACTTTCAGATCGTGATACTTGCCGGCGTTTGCTGATGGTGCCTGAAAGGCGAGAACGTAGACGACTTCCTGCGCGCGCAGCATGCGTTCGAAGTTGTTCTTGAGGTTATTCGAGTTCTGGAAGACTTCGCCGCCCGTGGGCCGCGAGATGGTGAAAAGTCCGGCGTTGGAGTTCAGGTTCGATCCCGACTCATCGTTCTGCACGCGAACGCCCTGGATGTCGATGGCGTGGAGAACGACGTCGGAGGCGCGAAAGTTCTGGGCCATGCGATCGAGGAGGGAGAGGCTCGACGTGCTGCCGTAGCGCGCATCGCTGTCGACGCGCCAGTACTGGCCGGAGGTCACGGCGTCGGTGTCGCGGTTCGCGCCTTCCGTGTCGCGCGCGTCGCGGCCCTGCAGGTATTTGGCGTCGAAGCCTTCCGACAGGAGGATGACCTGTTTGCGGCCGGGGACGGCGCGTAGCGTCTTCGCGAGCTGGCCGAGGTAGTCGACCTGCTTCTCGACACGTGCGCGGACGTACTGCTCGTTGCTGTGCGTCAGTTGCTGCTGGCGTTCGGCGAGCTCACCGAGGGCGATGCCGGCATTGCCGCTCGCCGACTGCGGTGTCTTGACGCTGTCGCCATTGGTGAGATCGGCGACGAAGGTCTTGTTCGCGATCTGCAGCGGATCGTTGCCGTGGAACCCGCTCGGATCGGCGATGACCGATTCGACCAGATCGCGGTCGGTGGTGAAGGCGGTCTGCAGGCGGAAGCCGTGATCGTTGTCGATGGTGCCGACACCGACGAGATCGCGCGGCTGGACGGCTGTTTTAACAAAATTGCGGGCCGCATCCTGCGCGCGCGCGAGCGACTTCGG
>DATART010000450.1:0-9735 GCA_036264035.1 Thermoanaerobaculia bacterium
CCGTCGCGGAGCGTTACCTCAATCGGATCAAACATTTCTTCCCGATCGAGATCGTCGAAACGGCGCCGCAGCGCGGTAGACAGAGCGAGAACGATGTGGCTATCATGCGCGCCGATTCGGCGCGGCTGCTGGCCG
The DNA here is from genome assembly GCA_036264035.1 of Thermoanaerobaculia bacterium. Taxonomy (GTDB): domain Bacteria; phylum Acidobacteriota; class Thermoanaerobaculia; order Gp7-AA8; family Gp7-AA8; genus JADGNZ01. The sequence goes on from DATART010000450.1 coordinate 136, forward strand.
CGATTCCCGACCAGGGCCACGTGGTCGCCCTCGACGAGCGAGGCAGATCGATCGATTCTTTGAAGTTCGCGAAGTGGCTGGAACGACTCACCATCGATCAGCCTCATGGCGTCATTTTCGTGATGGGAGGAGACGTCGGACTCGACCAGTCCGTGCGCCAGCGCGCCGATGACGTCCTCAGCCTTTCGGCGATGACGCTGCCGCATCAACTGGCCCGCGTCGTCCTGCTGGAACAGATCTACCGCGCCTGCACGTTGATGCGGAACATTCCGTACCACAAGTAAGGAGAGCCTGGCTCGAATGGCAAAAGCAATGGCAAAGACAAAAGAAAAAGCGCACCCGTATCAGGAGCACATCGACGCGTTGCGCAAGAAGCAGAACGACATTCTCGAAGCGTTCAAACGCGACAAGCAGGCCGTCAACACGCAGTCCGACGACGGCATCCAGGACCTGGCCGACAAGGCCGCCAGCGCCTACTCGAAAGAGCTGAATCTCTCGCTCTCCGACGGTGAGCGCAATCTGATCGTCCTGATCGAAGAGTCCTTCACACGCCTCGACGCCGGAACCTACGGCACCTGCACCAACTGCGGCGCCACCATCGGCGACAAACGCCTCGCCGCCGTCCCCTGGACGCCGTACTGCATCGACTGCCAGGAGCTGCAGGAGAAGGGGCTTCTCTCGTAGGGTTCGTCTTTCGTAGTTTCTTCCGGGGAGCGCGACGCAGCGCTCCCTTTTTTTATGTTCAATCTGCGTGAATCTGCGTAATCTGCGGATTCGTTTCTCTATGCCGAAACCACTCGCCACAGTCCTCACGCAAATCGAGGAGAAAAAGATCCCGCCGGTAATCCTCGTCGGCGGATCGAGCGACTTTCTCGCCGAGGATGCGTTTCGCGATCTGCGCGACGCGATCACCGCCGCGAAGCCCGGCATCGCCGTCGAAGGATACGAAGCCGGCAGCGAGCTCGCCGCGATCCTCGACTCGTATCGCACCTCCTCGCTCTTCGCGTCCGCGCGCCTGATCGTCGTCTCCGAGGTAAACGCCTTCGTTTCGGCGAAAGAGCTTTCGTCGCTGTACGACAAGGCGGTCGCTGACTGGAAGTCCGCGAAGACCGACAAGAAGCGTTCCTCGTCCGCCGCGAAACTGCTCCATGTCCTCGGACTCGTCGGAGCCGACTTCGACATGACCGACAAGCAGATCGCGACCGCACTCGGCGTGACGCTCGATCCCGTGCTCACCGACATGCTCGCCTTCTGTCGTACGACCGGGAAGAAGGCGTCGCGCGGCGAGGACGATGCGGCGCTGCTCATCGAGGCGGTGGCCCGCGGCGGCGCGCCGAACACGTACCTGCTGATGCGCAGCGGCGAGATTCCGCGCGAATCGGCCACCGTCGATCTGATCGACCGCAACGGCGCGGTCGTGGTCATGGACTTGACGCGCGACACGTACGCGGGCGCGCTCGAGCGGGCGATCGCCGATGTCGCCGAGGACGCGCAAGTCCGTTTCGACGGACGCGCGCTCAACGTGCTCCGCCAACGCCTCGGCATCGAACGTCTGCTCGCCGACAAGTTCTCGAAGGAAGTGCCTGACCTGCGCATCGCCGTTTCCGAGGCGGAACGCCTGGCGACGCTGGCCGGAGTTGGCGGACGCGTGACTGCCGAGATGGTCGAGCGCGAAGTGGCCACGGTCGAAGGCGGGGCGCGCTACGAATTCGGCTCGCTCTTCACCGAGGGGAAGATCGTCGAAGCGATCTCGAAACTGCGCGACCTGGTTGCGCAGGCGCGCCGTGAAGATCCGAAAGCGCCGATCGAAATCCAGTACGGCAAGTTCCTTTTCCCGCTCGCCGACGAAGTCCGGCAGATGATCGGCATCGTGTCGTTCGCCCGCACGAATCGGATCGATCTGAAAGCACCGATGAATTACAACCGCTTCAAAGACACACTCGCCGACCGCCTCGGCGACTCGCTCAAAGCGAACGGCTTGGTGCGCCAGAAACCGCATCCGTTTCCCCTGCACAAGAAATGGGAAGCGGCGCGCAATCAGACCGAGGCGAGTTTGTTTCGCGCGCTGGCCGCGCTGGCGGATCTCGAGATCAAGCGCAAGTCGGGCGGAATCCCAGCGGACCTCGGCATCGAGACGTTCCTGCTCTCGCGCCTGCGCGCGTAGCGAGCGCGCCGCCTCGCCTGACATCGTCGGCGTAGCCAGCGTAAGAACTGTAGCCCACGGTTTCAACCGTGGGGAATCGGGCGTTGGTGATTGAGAGCCCGCTTCAGCGGGCGAGAGAAAGCTTTCTTTCGCCCGTTAAAACGGGCTCACAAAACCGGCGACACTGCCCACCCACCGGTGAACCGGTGGGCTACGGTTCTTACGCCGGCTACGCCGACGGCGATTACCGCGAGCGAGCCGGCACCTACACCTCGCTCGCTTTGCGCATCTGCCAGAGCAGGTGGCTCAGGTGCGAGCGGCGCGACTCGCCCGTTGTTACGATCAACAGCTTCGTGATCTTCAACTCCATCGGATCCGTGAGCAGCAGGATCAGCATCTCGCGGATGAAGTTCGTGTTCAGCGTCACATCGTTGTCGGTTCCGACGCCGAGGCGCAGGCCTTTTTTCTCCCACCACGAGAAGGGATGGTCCTTGTAATCGGACAACGCGCCGGTCAGCTTCTTGTTCGACGACGGCAGCGACACGAGCGTCAGGCGCTTATCGATCATCCGATTCAAAACGTCGTGCTGGTAGTGCTCGACTTCGCGCGCGTGATGAAACTTCGTCTTCGTCGCCAGCGTCGCCTCGCCGTCCGTCAGCGGCTGACCTCGGAGCAGTTTGTCGAGAATCGGATCGCGACCGGTCCAATCCATGTCGAGAATTTCGTCGCGCTCGCGGCCGAGCGGCTCGCTTCGGGCGTTCGCGGTCAGCACCCGCTGCAGCATCCGATGGAAGTAGAAGTTCGGATTGATGCCGAGGGAGAGTCCGTGCTCGATGGCGTCGACGTACCAGATGTTCATCGCGTTATCGACCGCCTGGATGCCTTGGCGCAGCGTGTTCCACGTCTCGCCGTGGTGGCTTCGCGTGCGAAAGCCGTACGCCTGCAGCTTGCGAAAGCCGACCCGCATCTCCTGAAAATGCGCCTTGCGATAGAACCCGCGCTCGTTGCCGACGGTATCGACCTCGGTCACGACGTCGCGCAGCTCGGGATGTTTCTTCAGCAACTCGATGATCTGTCTGACCTGATCGTCGAAGCTGGCCCGCTTCGACGGATAGCGAGTGGCATCGTAGAAACCCGGCTCCTTGCGGAAGCTCGGCGAAAGGATGAACCGAAACGCCGGAACCTCGCTCTGAAATTGGCGGAAGCCTTCGTAAAGGCCGAGCATTACATCCTCGGCGGTGAGCGCGCTGATGCCGGGGATCTGTTCCGACGAGTCAGTCGTCTCGCGGAACAGCGTGAACTTCAGCCGGATCGCGCCGACGTTGGAGTCTTTGTAGAGACGTTTGGCGATGTGGTACGCCGCCTCGCGATGCGCGTCACGCGAGGTCAGCACGAGCTTCGCGAGGTAGAGGATCTTCAGATAGCGATCGAAGCGATCGTCTTCGCCGAGGCGGATCAAACGATCGACGCCGGCGGCGTTTTCGATTGGCAGCGCGTCCGGTCCATACACCTCGGCGATCTTCGCCTCGTACATCGATCGCCGCGGACCGTCGAGCAGCTTCGCAAGCCGCGGCCAGATAAAATCGGCGTCGAGCGAGCCGGTGAGGTGAATGTGTTCGTCGCGAAACGGAATCGGAAAGGCGCGGAAAAAATCGGCGAGCGCGCGAGCAACTGCATGATCGAGCAGCGATTCGATCGGCGCCGCGTCGACGCGAAAGCGGCCGAGGAGCTCGCGGAACTCGGCGATCGCGTGCGCGGCTTCGGCGTCGGTCGGCGATGCATGCGACGCCAACGACAGCGTATCCGCGAGCGACAGACCACTCGTCTCGCTGATGAGTTGCGTGAAGAACTTCGTAAGCCGCGAGACCAGGTTCATCCACCGAATGCTATCGCGGCCGTTGACGCGGTAGTAACGGTCCGTATGACGCTGCGATGACTCCGTGGGTTGTAAAGTCTCCGTCCAATCCAGCATTGCCCGAAACCAGGAGATCATCCGAATTGGATCCTCAGCCACTGCGCTTTCTGAACGCGTTTGCCCTCGGCATGATCGCCTTCGTCCTGCTGGCGGCAATCGCGCTCCTCTTCGCCATCAGCCGGAACCGCATCTTTCAGGTCGACGAAGTCGAGCACCTGCATGCGGCGTACAACATCCGAGACGGCCGGATGATCTATCGCGAGTCGTGGCAGGCTCACCCGCCGCTGATCTATCTGTTTCTGACTCCGCTGACCGACACGACCGACCCCGCCGGCTCTTACAAACGCGCGCGTGTGCTATTCAGCCTCTTTCTTCTTACGACCGTGGGTGTAAGCGCACTCTGCGCCTGGGAGCTTTCGTCAGGGTGGGGCGCATTGCTTGCGGCGGGACTGGCGCTCCTCCACAGCACACTGGTCGAGAGGGGAATGGAGATTCGTCCCGACGGTCTCCTGGCGCTCTGCATCATGCTGGCGTTGTTGATCGATATTCGCTGGCGGCGATCATTCCTTGCGCGCCACGCGGCCGAGGCCGTCGTCTTGTCGTTCGGAGCGCTATTGACGCAGAAGGCGATCTTCGCGTGCGTCGCGTTCGGCTTCATCTGGGCATGGCGTGCCTGGCGGGAGCGGCGCGCACGATTGCTGTGGCAGCCGCTCCTTTTTTCTTTGATTCCAATCGCTATCGCTCTGAGTGTTATGGCGATGCTCGGGATTGCACGGCCATTCATCGACACTTTCTTTTCCGACGCCTTGAGCGCGGGCATGCGCGGCGTCGCTCGCCAAACCTTCTCGCCGGTCAATTTCATCGTGCGCGAAAGCAGCTACAACCTCGCTTTCGCCGCGTTTGTATTTATGGCGTTCGCATCATTGATGAAACGCCGGGATCCGCGTTTCCTGATGCTGGCCTTTCTGACGGCCGTGCTAATCGCATCGCTGTGGGCGAATCCATTTCCATGGCCATACGTGCACGTGAGCGTACTTCCAATAGCCATCGTCTTCGTGGCCGTGGCCGCCGGGCAGTGGCTTTCCGTCGAACGAGTACGGCCCTTTGCCGGCCCAATCGTTGTCGTCTTGCTCGCGCTCGTTGCCTGGACAAGCATTCCACGGCTGATGGACACACTCGCGCGCACCAACGGTCAGCAATTAGCAACCCTGCGCGAGATTAATCGCATTACAGCGCCGCATGACCGCGTCTTCGATCTTGCCGGCCTCTACTACCGGCCGGACGCTTACTACATTTACTCGATGAGCGGCGACATGCTGCGCTCTTACGCCTATGGCCGGTTTCCGCGAATCATTCCGCAGCTTCAACGCAACGACACCGCTGCTGTGATCCTCAATTACCGAAATGCCGTGCTCGGCCTGCCGGAGCGGCGTTTCCTTCGATCGCATTTCACACACTACTGGGGAAACGTTTTCCTCCCAGGCGCCGATCTCACACACACGCCCATTGGAGAAGATCGATTGTTTGACGTCCTCGGCACGCGTCGCTTTCGTTATGAAGGCGCAGGCTCGATCCGAATCGATGGGCAACCGTTCCGCGAAGGCGAGCTGACGCGCGGACTGCACACGATCCGGATCGAGAAAGCGGCGCCTTCGCGATTGATCTCCGCGACACCGCTTCCAAACCCTCCATCCATTCCCGCGACACCGCTGTTCGCAAACTTCGACTGACTACGCCGGCAGCCGGCCCGGTATGCTCTCGATGCGCGATGAAGATTCGTGAGGTCTATCAGGGATTTCCCGTCGAGGGCATCGAGATCACCCGGCGGGTTGAGATGGCGCGGGAGCTGTTCGCGCGTCATCTCGGCTCGGCGGAGCGATTCCTCGACATCGGCTGCGGCGCCGGCGACGTCACGCGTTATGTCGCTCAAGCGCTCGGCGCTCCGGAACTCGATGGCGTGGAGTTCAGCGAGCCGGCCGCTGAAGCCGCGAAGAAAAACGGCATCCGAGTGGCCAGCGTCGATCTCAACAGCGACAGGCTGCCGTACGACGGCGCCACGTTTGATGCCGTTTTCTGCGGCGAGGTCCTCGAGCACGTGACGGACACCGACCATCTGCTGCTCGAGATCCGCCGTGTCATGAAGGACACCGCAATCTGTGTGCTGACGACACCGAATCTGGCGGCGTGGCATAACCGGATCGCGCTCGCCCTCGGCTACCAGCCATTCCTCAGCCAGGTGAGCTTCCGTCACGGACCGGGACGGCCGCCGTTCGTGGCGTCCGAAGGCGGCGGACATCTGCGAGTCTTTACTTACCGTGCCCTCGTCGAGTTCGTCCGGATTCTCGGCTTCGTCGTCGTTGAGGCGAGAGGCGCAGGCGCGTTCCAGATCGCAACGCCACGAGGCGCGGCATGGGCCCGCACGATCTTTGAAACGATCGACAACACCATCGCTCGTCTTCGCCCTTCGCTCGCATGCGACGTTACCCTGGTGTTGCGTCGCGACGGGGGCGTAAGCCGGCAATCGAGTGCATGATCAGTCTGCTATTCTCACGACGATGACCGCCGCGGATCTGGCTGCGAAGCGAGAGTCGGCCGAGGTCGAATCACCGGTCGAGCTCTCGATCGTCATGCCCTGCCTCAATGAAGCGCGCACGCTGCCGGCGTGTATTGCCAAGGCGTTTCAGGCGATTCGCGAGCTCCATTTGAGCGCCGAGGTCGTCGTGGCGGACAACGGGAGTACGGATGGCTCCGTCGAGCTCGCGGAAGCGCTCGGCGCACGCGTCGTGAACGTGCCGGAGCGCGGTTACGGAGCCGCGTTGCATGCCGGCATCGAGGCGGCGCGTGGCCGGTTCGTCATCATGGGAGACGCGGATGACAGCTACGACTTCGCCGCCATCGCCCCGTTTGTCGAGCGTCTGCGTGGCGGCGCGGATCTGGTAATGGGCTGCCGCTTCCCGTCGGGCGGCGGGACGATCATGCCCGACGCCATGCCTTGGAAACATCGCTGGATCGGAAATCCGCTGCTCACGTGGATGGGCAGGAGTTTCTTTCACGCGCCGATCACCGACTTCTATTGCGGCCTACGCGGATTTCGCCGCGGCTTCGTCGTGGCTCTCGATCTCCGCACTACCGGAATGGAATTCGCCCTGGAGATGGTGACCAAAGCGGCGGTCACAAAATCCAGGATCGAGCAAGTCCCGATCACCCTCTACAAAGATGGCCGCGATCGCGCGCCTCACTTGAGAAGCTGGCGCGACGGCTGGCGCAGCGTGCGCTTCTTCCTTCTCTACAGCCCACGATGGCTGTTTCTCGCTCCCGGCGTTCTGCTTTTCCTGGCTGGAGCCGCAGGCTGCGCGGCCCTCCTGCCAGCGCCTGTCCACATCGGCTCGATGGGGTTCGATACCACGACCATGCTCGTCGCGGCGATGGTTCTGATCCTCGGCTTTCAGCTCATCATCTATGCCGTCTTCACGCGCCTCTTCGCGATCACCGAGGGACTTCTTCGTCCTGAACCGGTCACGACATGGCTCTTCTCCGTCATCTCGCTCGAAGGCGGAATCGCGGCGGGCTCCATCCTATTCGCCGGCGGCATGGGTCTTCTGACGTACGCGGTGCGGCTATGGCAGTTGCACAACTTCGGCGCATTCGACTACTCCGATAGCCAGCGCCTGGTCATCCCCGCAGTAACCACGATCATCATCGGCGTGCAGACCATCTTCGCCAGTTTCTTCCTCAGCATTCTTGGCTTGGCGCGGCGGTAGGTCAGGAGCGGCGGTATTCGATCAACTTAAAGAGGAAGATGACTACTCTCGACGGCAGAAAAAGGAGGAGCCGTTCGGCGAAGAGGCGAAGACGGTCGAGGAATCCGAGCTGGCCGCGGAAATAGCGCAACTTGATTTCGCGCATGTTGGTGATCGTCGGCCGGGCCAGCGAGAACTTCAACGCGCCCTCGTGAAATCGATAAAGGATGAGCGGCTCCGCCGATGCCGCAAACCGCGCGCCGCGCGTGAGCATGCGGCACCACAGCTCGAAATCTTCGACGACCTGATTCGCCTCGTAACCGCCCACGCGCTCGACGGACGCCCGGCGAAACATGACCGATGGATGCGAGACGCAATTGGTCCGGCGCATGCGCACGGCGATCTCCTCATGCGACAGCGGCAGGAGACGCCGTCCCACAGCCTTGCCCTTGTCGTCGATCACGATGATCCGCGACCCGTAAACATCGATCTCGGGGTGCTCAGCGAGGAACGCCACTTGCCGTTCGAGCCGCTGAGGAAGGCAGAGGTCATCGGAATCGATCCGCGCGATGAGCGCGCCCCGCGCCAGCGCAAGACCTATGTTGAGGGACTGCGCGAGACCAACTTGCGACTCGTTGCGATGCACGCGTATCCGTGAATCGCTGATGCCTGCCAGAATCTCTTCAACCGGAACCTGGGATGGATCCTGGACGATGATCAGCTCGAAATCGTCGAATGTCTGCGAAAGGACGCTCTCGACCGCCTGCCGGAAAAAGTCCGCGCCGGGATTCCGGACCGCCATCAGGACGGTGACGGCGGGCGATTCAGGCATCGAGCGTTCATCGTAACCCATCAGCCTATGACCTAGAATGCTGTCGATTGATCGTTCTCGTGGTGGCGGCGTTTTTCTACCTCGGCGCGCAGCTTGCCGCGCGGATACAAGGCCCGGAAACAACGTCACCGCTCGAACGCGCCAGCGCCGCGGCCCTTCTGGGGGCCTCGATCTGGATCGCCGTAAACTGGATTCTATCGGCGCCGCACTGGCTGAACGGGCCGGCGCTTCTCGTGTCCGCAGGAATCGCCGCGGTGACGGCCTTTCTCCTCAGACGGCCGAGGGTGGAGCGCGTTGCGATCTCGCGCGCCTGGCTCATTCTGGTGCCGATGGCGATCTGGATCGCGTTCGCCTTGTGGCGTGCTTACGTGCTGCCGGTTGTCGGCGATGACGCGTTCATCTATCACATGCCGCGCGCCGTCCTGTTGTGGCGCGCCGGAGGATATACGTGGGTGCCGAATGCCCCCGATATTCGGATCAACGCCTTCGCCGCAAATTACGAGTTGCTGGTCGCGGATGTCCTCGCCGTTCAACATGCAGACACGATCGCGGAATGGACCAGCGTCCTGTTCTTTGTTCTGCTGCTTCTGGTGTCGGCCGCGGTGGCGTGCCGCTGGTGGGGAGAGGGTAAGCACCTCTTCGCGGTGCCTTATCTCGTAGCAACGATTCCGATCGTCATTCTTCACACCGGCGCGATCAAGAACGACGTCATGTCGCACTTCTTCGCGCTGAGTGCTCTTCTTTGGGGCGGCCGGTGGTTCTCCACCCGCCGTTTTTCTGATGCCGCACTGTGCATCGTGGCACTCTTCGCCGGGCTGGGCACAAAGAACCATCTGTTGCTCCTGGTCGGCATCTTCGGCGTCATCTTTTTCTTCCGCTCCCTTCCAATCAACCGCTCCTCACTCACGTTTTTCATACGCTTGACCGCCGTCGCGGTCATCGCCTTTCTCCTCCTCGGCGGCGTTCATTA
>DATART010000020.1:0-7258 GCA_036264035.1 Thermoanaerobaculia bacterium
CTCCGAGGATGCCGATAAAGCAAGCGAGCAGCGTGAGGAGCGGCATCATGACCGTCGTCGCCAGCACCCGCGGCACGACGAGCTTACGGACTGGATTTGTCGCGAGAGCGCGCAAGGCATCAATCTGTTCGGTGACTTTCATCGTGCCGAGCTCCGCCGCGATTCCGGCTCCGACGCGGCCGCCGACCATCAGCGCCATCAGCACCGGCGCGAGCTCCCGGATCAACGATAGCGAAACGACTTTGCCGATCAGCAGCGCGCCGCCGAACTCAGCGAGCGAGTATGCCGTCTGCAGCGCGAGCACCATCCCGATGAAGAGCGAGGTGATGGCGACGATGGAAATCGACCGGACCCCGATCTGATCGAACTGCGCGATGACGACGGCGCGATCGATCGGCCCTCGCATGAATTGCTGGATCGTCTGCGCAGCCAAATCCGCGACCCCGCCGAGGTAGATCAGCCCCTCTTCGCCATGGCGCTTGACGCGGTCAATGAACGCGTTCCCGCGCTCGATCAGCGTCGGCGAGGCCGGTTTCGGGGCGGTGTCGGTTTGGAGGATGGAGGTCAAAGTGTGCGTGATGCTACTAAAGGTTAATTGAGAAACGGCCTTTTATACTTTCGAGCCTCAAAGTATAATTCGCAACCGCTTAGATGTACCTGAGTATATGAACCCCACCGACTTTACCGATCCAGCGGCGGGGCGGATCGTCAGAACGAGCGATGGCGCATCCGCATTCGTGCCGAGCCCGCTTCCGCCGGATCTTCCCCTTTCCTGGGAGATGCTCAACGCGATCACGCGTGCCGAACGAGCGGTGGCCAATCTGCGTGGCGTCGGCGCGACCTTGCCAAATCCACATCTCCTCATCGCCCCTTTCGCACGTCGCGAAGCGGTTCTATCGAGCCGCATCGAAGGAACGCAAGCGTCGGTCGGCGACCTCGTTGCGTTCGAAGCGGGCAGCACTCCGGCGGACGCCGCCGACGTCCACGAAGTGGCGAACTACGTTGCGGCTCTCGATTACGGATTCAATCGGTTGCAGGAGTTCCCTCTGAGCCTCCGCTTCATTCGTGAAGTCCACGAACGGCTGATGCGCGGCGTGTGCGGCGACAGCAGCAACCCAGGTGAGTTCCGCCATCTGCAGAACTGGATCGGCGCGCCCGGCTCGCGAATCGCCGACGCGAAATACGTTCCGCCGCCGGTGCCCGACATGCACGAGGCGCTTGACGTCTTCGAGAAGTTTCTGCACGAGCCGTCGCATCTGCCGGCGTTGATCCGTTTCGCGCTCATCCATTATCACTTCGAGGCCATTCATCCGTTTCTCGACGGCAACGGCCGCGTCGGCCGGCTGCTCATCACATTTCTATTTCACACCGAAGAACTGCTCGACCATCCGTTGCTGTATCTCAGCGGATTTTTCGAACGGCATCGCGATGACTATTACCGCTTGCTCCTCAACGTCAGCCTGCATGGTGAGTGGGAGGAGTGGATCGCATACTTTCTGACCGCAGTGACTGAGCAGGCAAATGACGCAGTGCGCCGCGCGAGCGCACTGCTCGCCCTGCGGCAGGATTATCGCAAGCGAACGACATCCGCGCGCAATTCCGCACTTCTCGGGGCGATGATCGACCGTCTATTCGAGTTACCGGCCATCACGATCACCGCCGCAGCGCGCGAGCTCGACGTGACGTATCGGGGAGCGAAGATGAACGTCGAGAAACTCGTCGCCTCAGGAATTCTGACTGAGCTTGCGACGGGCCGAAACCGCGTCTACATGGCCCGCGAGATCATTGACCTGCTCGAAGCGCCTTGATCACTGCCCGCTGCGGCGAGTAACCCAGGGTATAACTTCGATCGATTAGTGAAACCGAACGGCCACTTCGGTTTCATTGCCGTAGCTACTGCCCGCCGAAAATGCTGCGCAGCAGCTTGCGCAGACCGCGATCCTCTTTTTTCTTCGGAGGCTGTTGCGTCTGCGCCGGGCCGGCCGGATTCGGGATCACTCCTTCGGCTTGGGTGTCCGCGGGCTCGGTGTTATCGCGCCAGAAGGGACTCGGTTCGCCGCTGCCGGCGTGCAGCGGGCATACCGAGGTCGGTTCGGTGCCGGCGACGAAGATTTCGTCCTTCGTTTGAGGGCAGTACGGCGTGGCGAGCATCCCCGATTGCGGATCGATCCGGCGCTCGATCACATCCTCGGGACGTTTCCAATCGACGTCCGGAATCAGGCCGCTGACGCGATTCATGTTCGTCGTCCAGATCGGGACGCAGGCATCGCCGCCGGCCAGGCGAACGCTGTGGCCATCGTCGAAGCCGAGCCAGACCAGCGACAGGATGCGCGGCGAGTAGCCGATGAACCAGGCATCGCGGTAGCTGCTCGTCGTTCCGGTTTTTCCGGCGAACGGGCGTTCGAATCCGAGTTGCCGCGCTTTGCTGGCGGTGCCGAACTCGAAGACGCCTTTGAGCACGTCGTTCATCACGTAGCAGACGCTCGCGGGCGCGACGCGCTTCATCTTCACTTCGCGCGACTCCAGCAACTTCCCTTCGGCGGTCGAGACGGCCAGGATCGAGATCGGCTCCGCTTTCACGCCGAGGTTGGCAAAGGCTGAGTATGCGTAAGCGATTTCGAGGGGCGTGACCTCGAACGATCCCAGTGACACTGACGGGTATGGCTCGAGATGACTCTCGATGCCGATCGTGGCCGCCGTCTTGATCACATTCGGCACGCCGGCGTTCATGGCCGCACGGACGGCCGGGATGTTGTACGAATGCGCCAGCGCCTCGCGCACCGTGACCTGCCCGTGGTAACGCAGGTCGTAGTTCTGCGGCGTCCAAACCGCGTTGCCGGTACGGATGCTGATCGGCGAATCGTCGAGGATCGTCGCGGCCGTGAATGCCTGCTGGCCGCGCGCCGGATCCATCGCCGTCGCGTAGACGAACGGCTTGAAGAGCGATCCCGGCTGCCGCCGCGCCTGAATGGCGCGATTGAATTGCGTCTTCGAATAGCTTCGGCCGCCGACGAGCGCCTTCACGTATCCGGTGCCAGGCTGGATGGTGAGGATCACGCCCTCGAGCGGCGTCGGCGACTTGCGCAGATACGGATAGTGCTTGTTCAGCGCTTCGATGCCGCTGTCGAGCGACTGCTCGGCGGAACGCTGCATGATCGTGTCGAGCGTCGTGAACACGCGCAACCCCTCGGTGCGCAGCTGCGTCTCGGGATAGGTTTCCTTCAACTGCTTGAGCACGAGATCGACGAAAAATGGCGCGCTCCGCGATGTCTTCGGAAAGCGCGACGTCGTCAGCGGCGACGCCACCGCCTGCTCGTACTCGAGCGGCGTGATGTAACCCTGCTCCTTCATCAGGCCCAGCACCGTGTCCCGCCGGCCTTTGGCGCGATCGGGATGCGCCAACGGCGAGAGCACATTCGGCGACCGGATGATGCCGGCCAGCGTCGCCGCCTCGGGGAGCGTCAGGTACGTCACGTGTTTTCCGAAGTACACCTGCGAGGCCTGCTCGACGCCGGCAATCTGCACCGAGCCGTTCTGACCGAGGTAGATTTCGTTGAGGTAGGCCTCCAGGATCTGCTGCTTGGAGTAGCGCGCTTCGAGCAGCACCGCCATCAGAATCTCATGAAACTTGCGTGTCAGCGCCCGCTCCGGGCTGAGGTAGAAATTCTTGATGAGCTGCTGCGTCAGCGTCGATCCGCCGTGCGTCATGTTCTTGTTGCGGATGTCGGTGACCAGCGCGCCGAGCGTTCCGCGGATCGAGATTCCTTCGTGGTGGTAAAAGTTCTTATCTTCCGTGGAAATGATCGCTTCGCTGACGTACTTCGGCACCGAGGCGAGCGGCACGGGCAGCCGGTCTTCCATTTCGTTGTTGTAGATTGATGTGATGAGCTCCGGCTCGATGCGGATGCCGCGCAGCGCGACACCGTCGTCGAGCCGCTTGATGCCACGAACCGTTCCGCCGTCCAATTCGATCGCCACCGGCAGCGCACGGAATTCGATGTCGGGATACTCGAAGTTCTGCAGGTAAATCTCGAGTGTGTTTCCGGCGTAGCGATACTCGCCGGGATTCGTGACGCGCGCCGCGACCTCGTGGTAGCCGACATGGTTCAACTTCGGCTCGAGCAGCGTGCGGGGAATGGTCATCCCGGGGACGAGCGGAGTGGCGTCCGAATAGATCCGGCTCGGCAGATCCCATCGTCTGCTCGATTCAAATTTCTTCGTGATGATGACGTACGTGTAGCCGACAAACGCCAGAAACCCGACGAAGCAGACCATGACGAGAAACGCAATCCCCGCCGAGTGCCGCCAGAAGAAATCCTTGATCCGTGAACGCGTAGCCATCGAGAAATGAGAGTACCAATAAAATAAGGCAGCGGTGTGGCAGAGCCGGCACGGCCGGCCGCGTTGGTTGCCGAAGGCTCAGCCAACGAAGCGCTAACGAGGTTTCGGCCGCGCCAGCCGCCTATTGAGGTGCAATCGTCGCGGCGAGCGCCTCACTCGCCTCTTCCAGAAACGCCACCACCTGTCCGCGGCTGACACCCGGATAGTTTTCGAGAAAGTCCTCGATCGTATCGCCACCCTCGAGAAAGTCGATCAGCGCGTGAACCGGCACACGGGTTCCGATAAAAACGGGAGTGGCGCCGAGGATCTCGGGGTCGGTGTGGACGATCTGTTTCGGGTCCATAACGGCAAGCAGGATAACGCTACCCAGGCCAGACCCAATCCCGAATCTCCGGCATGTCGTCGCCGAATTCGCAGACGTACTGGCGATGCTCGACCAGCTTGTCGCGCATCGCCTGCTTCACGTGCGCGTAGCGCGTGGCCAGGCCGGGAACGCGGTCGATGACGTCGATGACCAGGTGAAAGCGATCGAGGTCGTTCAGCACCGTCATGTCGAACGGCGTCGTCGTCGTCCCCTCCTCCTTGTAGCCGCGCACGTGCAGGTTTTCGTGATTCTTGCGGCGATACGTGAGGCGATGGATGAGCCAGGGGTAACCGTGGAAGGCAAAGATGACCGGCTTGTCGGTCGTGAAGAGCGAATCAAAATCGCGGTCCGGCAGTCCGTGGGGATGTTCGCCGGGCGGTTGCAGCGTCATCAGATCGACGACGTTGATGACGCGGATTTTCAACTCCGAGCAACGCTCGCGAAGGATCGAGACGGCGGCCAGCGTCTCGAGCGTCGGCACGTCGCCGGCGCAGGCCATGACCACGTCCGGCTCCGAGTCGAGATCGTTGCTGGCCCAGTCCCACATGCCGATTCCGGCCGTGCAATGTTTCGTCGCGGCGTCAATGCCGAGGTACTGCAACGCTGGTTGCTTGCCGGCGATGATGACATTGACGTAGTTGCGGCTGCGCAGGCAGTGATCGACGACGGATAAGAGCGTGTTCGCGTCAGGCGGGAGATAGACGCGCACAACCTCCGCCTTCTTGTTCATGACGTGATCGATGAATCCTGGATCCTGGTGGCTGAAGCCGTTGTGATCCTGCCGCCAGACATGCGACGTGAGCAGGTAATTCAGCGACGCGATCGGCCGGCGCCATGGAATGTGGCGCGTCGTCTTCAACCATTTCGCGTGCTGATTGAACATCGAGTCGACGATATGGATGAAGGCCTCGTAGCACGAAAAGAAACCGTGGCGCCCCGTCAGCAGATAGCCTTCCAGCCACCCCTGGCAGAGGTGCTCGCTGAGCACTTCCATCACGCGGCCCTGATGCGTGATGCTCTCGTCGGTCGGCAGAATCGTGCCGGTGAAAACGCGATCGGTCGCTTCGAAGATCGCGTTGAGGCGATTGGACGCCGTTTCATCGGGACCGACGATGCGGAAGTTCTCAGGATTGTCTTTGATGATGTCGCGCAGAAAGCCGCCTGCGATGCGCGTCGCTTCGTTGAGCGACGTCGCCGGCTTCTTCACCTCGACCGCGTACTTGCGAAAATCGGGCATGCGCAGATCGCGCAGCAACAACCCGCCGTTCGCGTGCGGATTCGCGCCCATGCGCCGCTCGCCCTTCGGCGCCAGTTCAGCCAGCTCAGGCAGCAGCGTTCCGTTCGCGTCGAACAGCTCCTCCGGTTTGTAGCTCTTCATCCACTCCGACAACAGCTTCACGTGCCCCGGCTTTTTCGCCAGATCGGCGAACGGAACCTGATGCGATCGCCACGACCCCTCGGTCTTCAGCCCGTCCACTTCCTTCGGACCGGTCCATCCTTTCGGCGTTCGGAGGATGATCATCGGCCACGTTGGCCGTGCGCTGAATCCGTTCGTGCGCGCATCCTTCTGAATCGCGGCAATGTCATCGAGCGCCTGATCCAGCGTCGCCGCCATCAGCGGATGCATGACCTCGGGATCATCGCCTTCGACGAAGTACGGTTTGTAGCCGTAGCCGGTGAAGAGATCGCGCAGCTCGTCGTTGCTGATGCGTGCGAGCACCGTCGGATTGGCGATCTTGTAGCCGTTCAGATGCAGGATCGGCAGCACGGCGCCGTCGTTGACGGGATTGAGGAACTTGTTGGAGTGCCAGCTCGCCGCGAGCGGCCCCGTCTCCGCCTCGCCATCGCCGACGACGCACGCGGCGACGAGATCGGGATTGTCGAATACCGCGCCGTAGCCGTGTACGAGCGCGTATCCGAGCTCGCCGCCTTCGTGAATCGATCCCGGCGTCTCCGGCGCGGCATGACTCGGAATCCCGCCCGGAAACGAGAATTGCTTGAACAACTTCCGCATCCCCTCGGCATCGGAAGAGATGTGCGGATACATCTCGCTGTACGTTCCTTCGAGATACGTGTTCGCAACGAGTCCCGGCCCGCCGTGGCCCGGACCGGCGATGTAGATCATGCTCAGATCCCGCGCCTTGATGACGCGATTGAGATGGACGTAGACGAAGTTCAGCCCCGGCGTCGTACCCCAGTGTCCGAGGAGGCGCGACTTCGTGTGCGAGAGCGCGAGCGGCTCGAGAAGCAGCGGATTGTCGAGCAGATAAATCTGGCCGACGGAAAGATAGTTCGCCGCGCGCCAGTACGCGTGCATTCGGCGCAATTCATCGGGCGAGAGCGGCTGGTTGTCCATCGCGCGATTCTATGGGAGTTCGGAAAACCGGGCGCGCCGTGCGGCGCGCCCGGTCTACTGCATTCACTCCCTCAAACGTGCGGCACAGGCGCCGGCGGAATCGGCGCAGGCGTGTCCGGCGCCGTCTTCTTCGCTTTGCGCTTTCCGAAGCGGTTCATCCGATTCATGATGTCGACGTGCGGCAACAGATCGGCGTG
>DATART010000029.1:0-7283 GCA_036264035.1 Thermoanaerobaculia bacterium
GATCTGTTCCATTCCTTCGAGCAGGCACGCGCGGCTGCAGACGCGCGCCGACGCTTTTTGCTTCGCCAGGACAGTTTCAACGTGGTCGTTGCTGCGCAGGCGGAAGTAGACCCAGATCAGGATTGCCAGAACGACGACGCCGATAACCGTGAGGGTTTCTAGCTGATTCACTCGTCAACCTCCTGTGGTCGCGCTCTTCGTTACGGAAAAAATCGTACCCCTTTTTGACCGGTTCGTCACCTGTTTGTCATCGAAATGATTCGGCAACCGTCGAAATCGCCTCAGTGGCCGCCGGGCGGCTTCGGCTTCGCAGCAGCCGGTTTGGCCGGCGCGATCGTGAGATTTGGATCGACCGCGATGTGCGCCGGAGGTTCGACCACGATCACGCCGAGGTTCTTCAGCGACTCTTGCGCGTCCTTTCCGGCGGCAGGAAAGAGGCAGCGCTGGTCCCACAAGCTCCTGTACAGATCGATGGCGCCTTGCTTGTCGCCGTTGACGACGCGCTTCTTTGCCTCGATCACGGTCGCATACATCGCTTCTCCTCGGCTGCCGAACTCGTCCCGCACCATCTTCTCCACGGAAGCGATAGCCAGACGGCCGCCGGCGCCTTCGACGTGGCGAAGGACAGTGCCCTTTGCATCGGCAAGGATGGCCGCCGGCAGTTTTCCCGTCTCGCCGAATTTTCCGATCGTCACGCGATCATCGGGCGGAACGATCTCGAAACTGAGGCAGCGGTCCGCGTCGCGTACGAGCTCCTGTGAGCTCAGCAACGGAGAGCGTTCCGTTTCCTTCGACGAGGCAGGCAACCAGTACAGAACGAGTGGTGAGTCGAGGAACGCGCCGCCCTTTTCGAGGAAGTGCCACGGAACGAGACTTTCGTAGGGATCGCCGGTACCGGGACCCGATCGCACGCGTTCCCGAGACTGCGCAACCGCATGCAATGGAATGAACAGCAAAACAATGAACGCTGTGGTTCGAAGAGACATGGACATGAGCATAGGACGACTTCGTCGAGCGAATGTTTCTCACGCGCTGCCCGACGCCGAAAGCGAGCTGATGTAGCTCCCTGAACAGGCTCTGGCAGCCGCGCCTGCCACGCCCTCGACGATGTCCAGTTCATCGCTGGCCAACTTTCGCGTTAACCATCCGTCCAATCGTCCGTACAAGGCAGGAGCAACTCGGAGAAACTGCATGCGGAAGCTATGGAAAACGCTGTTCATTCTGGTCGTGCTGGCCGGCGCCAGCGCAGCCGTTTACGCGTGGACGCGCAGCGGCAAGAAGGGCGATGGCGGCTTCAAAGAGGTCGAGGTCACGCAGGGCTCGATCGTCGAAAAGGCTGTGGCCGTCGGACAGATTCAGCCGAGGCAGAAGTTCTCGGTCAAATCGAAGATCTCCGGGATCGTGAAGCGTGCGCTCGTGCAGGTTGGCGACACCGTTCAGGCCGGCGATCCGTTGTTCGAGATCGCGCCCGACCCGACGCCGATGGAAGTGACCGAGGTCGATCGCCAGGTCGAATCGGCCGCCGCGTCGTATCGGAAAGCCGAGGGCGACTACCAGCGCTCCTTGCAGCTTTCGAAATCGGGAGTTCTGCCGAAGTCCGACGTTGAGGCGAAGAAGGAGTCGTACGACCTCGCGCGCGTGGCCATGACCAAGGCCGAGCAAAACCGCGATCTGACGCGCAAAGGACGGCTCACCGTCTCCGGAACGGAATCGATCATTCGCGCGCCGGCGGCGGGAACGATTCTCACGCGCACCGTCAATCCCGGCGATCCGATCGTGCCGCTGACGTCGTATCAGCCGGGAACGGAGATGGCGACGGTCGCCGACATGCGCGATCTCATTTTCAAGGGAACGGTCGACGAGATCGACGTCGGCAAACTCTCCGCCGGTATGACCACGCGCATCAAAGTCGGCGCGCTGCCGACCGACATCGTCACCGGCCGCGTGTCGCGCATCGCTCCGCAGGCGCAGCAGAAAGAGGGCGCGACGTTGTTCGACGTCGAAGTCGAGCTCGAGCCGAGCAAGATCACGCTTCGCGCCGGCTACTCGGCGAACGCGGACGTCATCATCCGCGAGAAGAAAGACGTGCTGGTGATCCCCGAGCGCCTCGTCACCTACGCCGACGGCGGCAAGAAAGCGACCGTGGAAGTCCCCGGCAGCGATCCGAAGAATCCAAAGAAAGTCGACATCAAGACCGGCATCTCGGATGGCCTGAATGTCGAGGTGGTGTCGGGACTGACGAAGGGTCAGAAGCTGGTGGAGAGGCCGCCGAAGGAAATTACGTAATAGGGAGTGGGGGGTGGGGAGTGGGTTGTGGGAAAAAAATCAAATCTGACACCGAATACACCGAAGCAAACTCCCACACCCTACACCCTACACCCCACACCCCACACCCCGACAGCCATGAAAGATGTACTCAAACAACTCGCGCGTGACTTGAAGGCGGAAAAACTCCGCACCTTCCTGACGATCTTCGGCATCGTCTGGGGCACCGTCGCCATCAGCCTGATGCTCGCCTTCGGCACGGGGCTGCACAAGCAGCTCATCAAATCGACGGCGGGCCTCGGCGATCGCATCGTCATCGCCTGGCCGGGACTGACGTCGGTGCCCTACGAAGGCCTCGGCAAAGGACGGCGCATCCGCATCCGCGAGGACGATCTGACCGCGATCCGCGGCAACGTGCCGGGATTGAAAGCCGTCTCCGGCGAGTACTCGACCAACATGAAAGTCGTCTACGGAACGAAGACGCTTTCCGTCGACACGTCCGGCGTCGTCCCCGAGTTCGGCACGATGCGCAACATGATCCCGCAGATGGGCGGGCGTTTCATCGACGCCGTCGACTACAACGAGCAGCGGCGTACCGCGTTCCTCGGCAACAGCCTGGCGAAGGACCTTTTCGGCGCGGAGTCTGCGATCGGAAAGATGATCAACGTCAACCAGTCGCCGTTCCTCGTCGTCGGCGTACTGCAGGAAAAAGATCAGGACTCGAACTACAGCGGTCCCGACGACCAGAAGATGTTCATCCCCTCGACGACATTCCGCGCGCTGAGCGACAAAAAGTACGTCGACAACTTCGTCTTCCAGGCTGCGAATGCCGAGGATTCGAAGCAGGTGATGAAGCGCGTCAGTGCGGCGCTCGGCAAACGGCTTCGCTTCAACGCTGACGACAAAGAAGCGCTCAGCATGTGGGACACCACTGAGCAGTTCAAATTCTTCGACATCTTCATGCTCGCATTCAACGCCTTCCTCGGCATCATCGGCGTGCTCACGCTCGTCGTCGGCGGTATCGGCGTGTCGAACATCATGAACGTGGTCGTCGAAGAGCGGACGCGCGAGATCGGCATCAAGATGGCGCTAGGCGCGAAGCAGCGCTACATCCTCGGGCAGTTCCTGATCGAGACGATGCTGGTGACGTTCCTCGGCGGCGCGATCGGTTTCGCAATCGCTCTCTCCGTCTGCGCCGTCTTTCCGAAGCTCGGACTGAGCCAGTACGTCGGCGACCCGGTCGTCTCGCCGCTCGTGGCAATCCTGACGTCGCTCGCGCTCGGAATCGTCGGCCTCATCGCCGGCTACTTCCCGGCAAGAGATGCGGCAAGGCTTGATCCGGTCGTGGCGATGAAACTATGAAAAACGACCTGCACGTCATCCTCAATCTCTTCGCCACGTCGTCGCGGCTGCAGAAGAAACGCGCGTATCTGACGATCGCGTCGATCGCCTGGGGCACCGTGGCAATTCTGCTCCTGCTCGCATTCGGCGAAGGACTGAAACTGCAGCTCGACAAGAACCGCCGCTCCACGGGCGAGAACCTGGCCGTGATGTGGCCGAGCGAGACGACGAAAGCATGGAAGGGGATGCCGCCCGGCCGCCCGATCCGCCTTCGCATCGAGGACGTCGACTTCATCCGCGAGCGCATGCCCGAGCTGAAAGCCGTGCATGGCGAGCTGAATTCGGGCCGCAACGCCATGACCTACGGGCGCAAGACCGTCAATGGCCGCATCCTCGGCGTCAACTACATCTTCGGCGAGGACCGCAAGCATTACGCGCAGGCAGGCGGCCGTTTTCTGAGCGTCGAGGACGAGATGCAGCGCCGCCGCGTCATCTTCCTCGGCAACGAGATGGCCAAAGACATCTTCGGCGACGAGCAGCCGGTCGGTAAAACGCTGCTCGTCAACAACGCTCCGTACACGGTCATCGGGGTGATGCAGAAGAAAACGCAGATGGGCGTTTACGGCGGTCCCGACGGCAACCATGCCGTCATCCCGATCAGTACATTCAAAGCGCAGTACGGGCGCGACCGCCTCAGCGTGTTGGTGATCGAGACGCAGACGCCGGAGGAGATGAAAGGCGCGCTGAAAAAAGTGAACGAGCTGTTCGGCGGGAAGTATCGCTACGACCCGAGCGACGACCGCGCGCTGGCCACGTGGGACATGGTGAAGAGCTCGAAGACTACCGGCAACATCACCATCGGCATCCAGCTCTTCCTCGGCATCGTCGGCGCGCTGACACTGCTCATCGGCGGCGTCGGCGTGGCCAACATCATGTACGCCGTCGTGAAGGAGCGCACGCGGGAGATCGGCGTGAAGATGGCCCTCGGCGCGAAGCAGCGCTGGATCATCGCGCCGTTCGTCCTCGAAGCGCTCGTCTACACCTTCATCGGCGGCGCGCTCGGCATCATCATCGCGACGCTGCTAGTTTCGCTGACGAGCTTCGTTCCGATCGAAAACAATCGCGTGATGTCGTTCCTCGGCCGCCCGACGTTGTCGCCGCAGATCGGCGTGGCTACCTCGCTGATCCTCGGCATGATCGGCCTCGCCGCCGGCTACTTCCCCGCGCGCCGCGCCGCCAGCGTCGATCCCGCATCCACCTTGCGCTACGAATAGTCGTTACGAACAGGAGACCCGCAATGGCGAACGAGCTCATCATCCGGATGGACGAAATCCGAAAGATTTACGACACCGGCAAGGTGAAGGTCGAAGCGTTGAAAGGCATCAACCTCGAGATCGAAAAGGGGGAGATGGTGGCAATCGTCGGTCCGTCCGGCTCCGGCAAATCGACGCTGATGAATTTAGTCGGATGCCTCGATACGCCAACGTCCGGCGTCTACGAAATCGGCGGCCAGGCCGTCTCCGGCGTGACGCGCGACGAGCTGGCCGAGATCCGCAATCGCCGCGTCGGATTCGTCTTCCAGGCCTTCAATCTCCTCCCGCACATCACAGCGCTCGAAAATGTCGAACTGCCGATGCTCTTCGGCGGCGTGAAGCCGCACGAACGCCGCGAACGCGCCTCCGAGCTCCTCGATCGCGTCGGCCTCGGCGATCGCCTCGATCACAAACCGACCGAACTCTCCGGCGGCCAGATGCAACGCGTCGCCATCGCCCGCGCCCTGGCCATGGAACCGGACATCGTCCTCGCCGACGAGCCCACAGGAAACCTCGACTCCTCCGCCGGCGGCGACATCATGTCCATCTTCACCGACCTCTGGCAGCAGGGGCGAACTTTGGTGATCATCACGCACGACCCGGCGCTGGCCCGCCGCGCCAGCAGGGTGGTGGAGATCCACGACGGACGCATTACCTCGGATCAGGCGACGAACGCGGCCGCGTAATCTGCCTTCATCTGCGTGATCTGCGGATGAAGCTTCTGCATTGAACGCCCGCTCACTTTACGCGGCGACTTGCGTCGGCGAACAGGCCTCCGACGTAGAGCGCTCCGAGCTCCGCCTTGCCGTCTTTCATCATCATGGTGACTCGTTCATCGGGAGTGATCGCGAACGTCGTGCCGCCTTGATAGTGGAGCGGGATCAGCGGACCGGCGGTTCCGGGACGAAATCCGATGCCGCCCTCGCGCGGGACGTTCGTCACGGTTCCTTCATCGGATTCGAACGTGCCGAGAAATGGGGCGGCGTCGGCGGCGGAAAGTGGCAGGTCGCGCATCGGCTCTTCCGGGATGCCGAGGACGAGTCGCGCGATGCGCGTGGCGATCATCGCCGGCCGGACCGCGCCGCCGTCGGCGTTCGTGAGGACGACGATGGTCAGGTCGTCATCAGGAAAGCGCTCGAAGATGTTTCTGAATCCGCCGCCGTTCCCGGTGTGTCCGACGATGCGATGGCCACCGAGGTTGCCGAGTCGCGTCCCGAATCCGTAGTCGACGGAGAGGCCGTCGGAGAGGGTAGACGGCGTCCGCATCATCTTCAGCATTGAATCGCTGAACAGGCGGTGATCTTCGATCGCGCGCTCGAAGCGGACCAGATCGAGGACTGTGGAACAGAGTCCTCCGCCGGCAAATGGCGCATCCCAGCTCATCGGCTCCGCGTTGACCACCTTTCCGTGATCGACTTCGTATCCCGAGGCGCGCTGGCTCACCACGCTGCGAAAGCCGCAGTAGCGCGTCGCGTCCATCCCGAGCGGCGCGAAGACGCGTTGCTGCATCGCTTCGGCGTACGGCTGCCCCGTCACCTTTTCGATCACCATGCCGAGGAGGTAGAAGCCGGTGTTGTTGTAGCGCCAACTCGCGCCCGGTTCGAAGTGGAATGGAGCTTCACGCACGAGATCGACGATCGCGTCGTGGCTCATGTCGAGCCGCTCCTGCGGTCCCCACGACGGCAGCGACGTGTAGCTCTCGCTTCCCGACGTATGACTGAGCAGGTGCCGGATGCGCACGTTCTTCCACGAAGCCGGCAGTCGCGGGATGTACGTGCCCACCGCGTCGTCGAGCGAGAGTTTCTTCTGATCGGCGAGTTGCAGAATCGCGGCCGCGGTGAGGTGCTTCGTAATCGAGTCGATGTGGTAGACGGTGTTCGCCGTTGCCCGCGCTTCCAGCTCCACATTCGCGAAGCCATAGCCGCTTGCGATGATCGTCCGGCCGCCCTTGACGACGGCGATCGACGCGCCCGCCGCCGGTCCGCTGCGGATGGCGTCATTCAACATGGCGTCGATGCGCGCGGCGAGATCGCTCTGCGGCGATTGCGATGCGGCCGCGAGAAGAAGAACCGCGATCAGGGATGGCATCCGAAGATCGTACTTCGATCGCGCGCTAAACTGCGCGCTTCATGTCCATCCTCGCCGTCGATCGCCGCGCGTGGCGGGCGCTGTTTGCCGCGCAGCTCGGCTGGATGCTCGATGCGATGGACTTTCTGCTGTTCAGCTTCGCGGTGATTCCGATCCGCGAAGAGTTCGGGCTGACGAACGGCATCATGGGCGCGCTGACCTCGGTGGCGCTGATCGCCAGCGCGATCGGCGGCATGGTCTTCGGACGATTGGCAGATCGCCTCGGACGAGTGCGTG
>DATART010000036.1:0-4487 GCA_036264035.1 Thermoanaerobaculia bacterium
CGGTTTCCGAGTCAATGCTCGAACGCGCTTACTCCGACTCCCGACTCCCGACCACCGACAACCGACAACCGACCACAGACAACCGACAACCGACAACGCGTGCCTTCAGCACGCAATGCTACGATCACCAATCCATGCTCCGCTTCGAAGACATCCTCGATAAGGTCGAGAGTTACAAGCCGGACTTCGATGAGGAACTGCTCGATCGCGCCTTCGTTTTCTCCGCGCGCGAGCATCGCGGACAGGTGCGCAGCTCGGGCGAGCCGTACCTGGTGCATCCGCTGAACGTCGCCTACATCCTCGCCGAGATGCGGCTCGATGAGACCTCCATCGCTGTCGGCCTGCTGCACGACGTTCTCGAAGACACGCTGACCACGAAGGAGACGCTCCAGGAAATCTTCGGTGACGACGTGGCCGAATTGGTCGACGGCGTCACGAAAATTTCGCGCTATGCGTACGTCTCCAGGGAAGAGCAGCAGGCCGAGACCTTCCGCAAGATGCTGCTGGCGATGGTCAGCGACCTTCGCGTCGTCCTCGTCAAGCTGGCCGACCGGCTCCACAACATGCGCACGCTCGAGTTCCTCGCCGAGGAGCGGAGGGTGGCGATCGCAAAAGAGACGATGGAGATTTACGCCCCGATCGCCAACCGCCTCGGCATGGGACGTCTCAAGAGCGAGTTGGAAGACCTGTCGTTCCGGCACATGCATCCGCGCGAGTTCGACGAATTGCAACGCACGGTCAACGAGAAGCTGTCGGTCTCCGGCGACATCGTCGAGCGCATCAAAGGAACGTTGACGGCCAAGCTGCGCGAGAACGACATCAACGGCGACGTCTTCGGCCGCGTGAAGTCGATGTACTCGATCTGGACCAAGTTGCGGCGTCAGGAGATCGACGTCGGCCAGGTCTACGACTACCTCGCCTTCCGCATCGTCACGCCGAGCCTCAAAGATACCTACGCCACGCTCGGCATCATCCATCAGATGTGGCGTCCGGTCCCGGGCCGGATCAAGGACTACATCGCCATGCCGAAGCCGAACTTCTACCAGTCGCTGCACACGACGGTGGTTGCGGAGAAGGGACAGCCGTTCGAGGTGCAGATCCGGACGCGCGAGATGGACCTGATCGCCGAGCAGGGCATCGCCGCGCACTGGAAGTACAAGGAAGGACGCATCGGCGCGCAGGCGGACGATACGAATTTTCTCTGGCTCCGGCAGCTCGTGGAGTGGCAGCACGAGATCACCGATCCGCGCGATTTCATGCACTCGCTGAAGATCGATCTCTATCCGGACGAGGTCTACACGTTCACGCCGAAGGGCGACGTCTTCGCCTTTCCGCGCGGCGCCACGCCGCTCGATTTCGCGTACCGCATCCACACCGACGTAGGCGACCGCTGCTCCGGCGCGCGCGTGAACGGCAAGCTCGTGCCGCTGCGGACGATGCTCAAGAACGGCGACATCATCGAAGTGCTCACGAATCCGACGCAGACGCCATCGCGCGAGTGGCTGAACATGGTGGTGACCTCGCGGGCCCGCCACAAGATCCGGCACTGGCTGAACACGGAACAGAAGCACCGCTCCATCGAGCTCGGACGCAAGCTGATCGACAAGGAGGCCAAGCGCTACAAAGTCCAGTGGCGGAAGCTCGTGGCTGAGAACGCGCTCGACGCCGTGCTGGCCGAATACGCATTGCCGCGGCTCGACGATCTGTACGCGGACGTCGGGTACGGCAAAGTCTCCGCGCGATCCATCGTCGAGCGGTTCGCGAAAGAGGATCAGCCGCCGGTCGATGAAGGCGTCATCAGCCGCGCGGTCAGAAAGATCTTCCCCTTCACCGGCACCTCGCCCGCGATCAAAGTGCGCGGCTTCGACGACCTGATGACGTATCTGGCCGGTTGCTGCAAACCACTGCCCGGCGAGCCGATCATCGGCTACATCACGCGCGGCAAAGGCGTGGCCGTGCACAGTGCGAACTGTCCGAACGTACGCAATCTGATGTTCAACGCCGACCGCCAGATCGCCGTGGAATGGGCCGAGCAGCGCCAGGCCCAGTTCCAGATCGAGCTGGAGATCGTCATGGAGGACCGGCAAGGCATCCTGGCGCGCGTGGTGTCGACCGTCGCCAACATGAAAACGAACATCCGCCAGATGGACAGCCGCGTGAACGACGGCAAAGCGACCGCTGAACTGACGCTGGAGATCGCCGACCTCAAACATCTCGAGCGCGTCATCCGTTCGATCGGCGACATCGAAGGAGTGCTCCACGTCGAACGGAAGTTCAACGTGCGCCACGCCACCGCATGAGAAGCCACGCGCTCATGGCCGCGAGCGCGGTCTTCCTCGGCATCACCGGCATCGCCGCGCTCTTTGCGCCCGACGAGATCCTGCGCGCGACGGGCATCCCGTCATCGCCATTCCTGCCGCCGCTCGTCCAGCTCTGCGCCGCTCTTCTCCTCGGCTTCGCGATGACGAACTGGATGGCGAAGGGAAGCCGCGTCGGCGGGATTTATAACCGGCCGATCGCCGTCGGCAACCTGCTGCAATTCGCCGTGGGGGCGATTACGCTCGATCGCTTCGCGCTGCACGGACACGAGGTGTGGCAGATACTCGTCTTCGCGGCGATCTACACGATTTTTGCAATCGGATTCGGACTGGTCGTCTTCGGACGCGGCGAGGCGTAGGAATCTCCCGCGGACGCCGCAGGAGACTAGCTAGGCGGCCTCCGTCGCGGGTCCGCTCACGTCCCGCAGTACGGCCAACAGCTCCTCGATGCCGTACGGCTTGCGGATCAGCGCCACGTGTTCGTTGTCGAGAGCGTGACCGAGCTCGATTTCTCCTCCGTGCCCGGTCGAGAAGACGACTGGCAATTTCGGCCATCGTTCGCGAAGGAGGCGAAAGACTTCCGTGCCGTCGATGTCCGGCAGAGTCAGATCGAGGATTACAGCATCGGGACGGAAGCTGATCACGGCTTGCACGACGGCATCACCCCGATCCGTGACCTGGACGACCAGCCCCTCCATCTCCAGGAGCGCGGCCACGCCGGCCGACACCGACTCGTCGTCTTCGACGATGAGCAGGCGGTGGAACGCGTTCTCGCTTTGTATCCCGGCGTCCGGCGGCAGCTCCGCGGCCGGCATTGGATCGCTGGCAGGCATGACGATGCGGAATTCCGCGCCGCCGCCGGCAGGGTTGGCAACGCTGATCGAGCCGTTATGTTGCGTCACGATCTGGCGTACCACGGATAGTCCCAGGCCCGTTCCGGTGCGTTTGGTCGTAAAGAGCGGCTCGAAGATGGCTTCCAATGCGTGCGGAGGAATGCCGGGGCCATCATCCCTGACGATGATCTCGAGAAGGCCCCCGGCGCGCGTTTCGAGCGCGATCAGAACTTCCCCTCCTGCCGGCGATGCATCGCGCGCATTGAGGACGAGGTTCGTGAGGACCTGCTGCAACTGCGCGGCGTCGCACGCTGCGTAGACCGGCTTGTCCGGAACCAGCAGCGTGACGCCGGTGCCGTCGCCGGCCAGAGCATGCAACTCTGGTTCGAGATTGCGCATCCACTCGCGGACATTGATGATCTGCAGATCCGGCTCGGCTGGTTGCGTGAACCGCAGGATCTCTTCCGTGACCCGCCGGCCCCGCCGCACCGAGGTGGAGATCTGCTCGGCTGCTTTCATGACCATTTCATCGGATGCGGCGCGCCGCCGGATCAGCTCCGCGAATGGGTTGATTCCCATGAGGACGTTGTTGAACTCATGCGCGATCGTGGCGGCCACGCGGCCGAGGCTGCCGATGCGGCGGGCCAGGTCGAGCTGGCGTTCCAGCGCCTGGCTCTCGGTGACGTCGCGAAACGTCATGACGCAGCCGGTGATTGTCTCGTTCTCGAAGATCGGCGCGCATTCATACTCGGCGGCGAAGTGGCTTCCGTCGGGGCGCCAGAAAAACTCTCCCGCAACCGTCCGCTTCCTTCCATCGACGAGCGTCATCAGAACGGGGCATTCCGAGGGCGGGTAGGGCGTACCGTCCGCCTTCGTGTGATGAAAGAGCTCGTGCGTATTGCGGCAATTTCCCAACTCGTCGCGGGAGCGGCCGAGGATGGACAGCGCGGCGGGATTGACGAACATGATCGACGCGTCGCGACTGACACCGATGATCCCTTCCGCGGCGCAATCGAGAATCGTCTCGCTGCGGCGGCTCAGCTCCTCGATGGTCCGGGCCGCCTCCGCGCGGTCCGTCACGTCCTGAACGGTGCCGATGGCGCGGGCGATGGTTCCATCGCCGCCGGCCAGAACTCTGCTGCGGCACTCGATCGTCCGTTCGCTGGAGTCGGGACAGACGATGCGGCACTGGAAACGGCTGGTTTCGGCCGTTTGCATCCGCAAAATGTTCAGAACGTGTTCCCGGTCGTCACGATGGACTGCGTCGATGAACGAATGGAACGACGGTTCGAACCGCTTCGGATCTACACCGAAGATCGCGAAAACTTCCTCGGAC
>DATART010000161.1:0-4138 GCA_036264035.1 Thermoanaerobaculia bacterium
CCACAATTTCCCTCCAAAGCCTTGAGTCAAGGTTGGTCCCTTTCACATTTAGCATCGCATTCATACCGCCACCCAAATCCACAACCCCAATCGTCGCCCGTCAGGTAGCAAATACTTCCGCCGCAATGACCATTGAAGCACCAATCCGAGGCCATCGAACACGTACACTCGGAAACCATCTCTGGTCTTACGATAAGACCGCCCACCTTTTCCTCGGGAGTAACAATCGACATTGCTGCAACATCCGAGTCTACCGGTCCGATCTGAGCAAACGCCGCCATGAGCAATTCTCTAGGGAAAAGGTTTCTGGCACTCATTTCGAGACGTTGCAACGGCACGTGAACCTGGCTCTCCCACCGAGGATCGGTTTTGCTGATTGCATAGAAATCCGCAGACAAAAGCGTCGAGGCCGCTTCCACGATGCCTTGTTGCGCCGGCGAAAGCGCATTCTGCTCCGCGAATTCTCGAAAGTGGACCTTCCAAAGCTCCGCCTTCATAGGCGCCGAAAGCGACCGGAACGCGACCTTTCGATCGTGCATCGATAAAGCCGACAAATTACGATAGAGAACGGTGGCTGCTCGGGCACGATCCACGCGCAACTCCGAACTGGACGGAGCAGCGGCATTCAAGTTGCCGATCCCCATCATCCCAAGACACACAAAAATCGCAAGGCATCTCTGCATATTTATCTCCGTATTGTAGTGGTGGAACGCGAAAAGGATATCGCTGTTATGTGGGTTGCACAAGACATTTTTAACGATCACTATGGCCTCGCTCGCTTCGCCGTGAGTATCGAGCGGCGCCTCCGCTGGCGTTGAACGGCAGAGGCCGTCGCACCCTATAATCACTACGCCGATGAAGCCCACTCGCTCCCAACTCGAAGACGTACTCGCTTCCGTCAGCGCTCCGCGCTTGCGGTATGCGGATATTCGCTGGACGGCGACGCATGAGCAGCATGTGCGCGTGCGGAATGGGGAGGTGGAGACACTCTCGTCGACCATCGACCGGGCCATCGGCGTGCGGGTGCTCGTGGGCGATGGGTGGGGGTTCGCGGCGAATAGTGATACCTCCGAGGAGTCGTTGCGGAGGACGGCGCGGCGGGCGGTGGAGGTGGCGGCGGCGAGCAACATCGCCTCCACGCATCGCGTCGTGCTCAGTGAGGTCGAGCCGCATGTGGCCACGTGGGCCTCGGCGTATGAGATCGATCCGTGGTCGATTCCTATCGAACAGAAGATCGAGCATCTGATGGCTTCGACGGATCCGATGCGCGGCGATGACCGCATCCACCAGGTCTCGGGCGATATCTCCTGCTACCGGCAGGAGAAGATTTTCGCGTCGACCGCCGGCAGCTACATCGAGCAGACCACGACGGAGATGGGCGGCGGCGTGGAGGCCGTGGCCATCGACGGCAGCGAGTTTCAGCGGCGCACGTATCCGAATCCGTTCGGCGGCGACTTTCAGGCCGCGGGATGGGAGTTCATCGAGCGGCTCGATCTGCCGGGAAAAGCGCTCAGCGTGCGCGACGAAGCACTGGCGCTGCTCACCGCGCCCAAGACGCCGGCTGGCCGCACCGATCTCATCATCGGATCGGCCCAGCTCGCGCTGCAGGTGCACGAGTCGTGCGGTCATCCCACGGAGCTCGATCGGGCCATGGGGCTGGAGATTTCGCTGGCTGGCGGATCGTTTCTGCAGCCGTCGATGCTCGGCAACTTCCGCTATGGCTCGGAGCACGTCAACATCGTCGGCGACGCCACGATCCCAGGCTCGATCGGGTCATGCGGCTTCGACGATGACGGCGTTCCCGCGCAGCGCTTTCACCTTATCGAGAAGGGGATGTTCGTCGGCTACCTGACCGGCCGCGACACGGCGCCGGCGGTCGGGCGCAAATCGAACGGCACCGTCCGCGCGGAGACGGCGGCGCGCATCCCGATCATCCGCATGACCAACATCAATCTCGAGCCGGGCACGACGCCGCTGGCCGACATCATCGCGGACACGAAGCGCGGCATCTTCGTGGAGACGAACAAATCGTGGTCGATCGACGACCTCCGTCTCAACTTCCAGTTCGGCTGCGAAGTGGCTTATGAAATCGAGAACGGCCGGCTCGGACGCATGCTGAAAAATCCGCTCTACACCGGCAACACGCCGGACTTCTGGCGCTCATGCGATGCGGTCGCCGATCGCGCCAGCTGGCAGATCTGGGGCCTGCCGAACTGCGGCAAAGGCGATCCGATGCAGACGATGCGGGTCGCGCACGGCGCGCCCGCGGCGCGGTTTCGGAATGTGGAGATGGGGTAAGGAGAGACGCGGAACATTCAATATTCGCTTTTGACAATGCGCGCCGAACATGATTCCTTCGCCATCCTCGAATCCGCGCTCGCTGCCGCGAACGCCGCCGGTGCGTCCGAGGCCGATGCGGTGTTTGGGTCGACCGATCAGAACATCAGCCGGTTTGCGAATTCGAATCTGCACCAGAACATGTCGGAAATCAGCGCGGAGCTGACGTTGCGCGTGATCGTCGACGACGCGATGGGCGTCGCGTCCACGACCGTCTTCGACGCCGACGAAATCGCCCGCACCGCGGCGCTGGCTCGCGAGGCGGCCAGGCATTCCGACGCGCTGCAGAACTTCAGCGGGCTGTATCGCGCGAACGAGCCGCTGCCGGACGTAAGTACGTTCGATGAAGCCACCGCCGCGATTGCGCCGGCGTCGAAGGCACGTGCGCTGCGGGAGATGTTCGACCGCGGTTCGAAATTCAAGATCGAGTTCGCCGGCGCGTACGGCACCGGCGCGTCGTCGATCGCCGTGGCGAATTCGCACGGCATCCGCCGCTATTGCACCGTGACGTCGTCCGACGCCACGGTCATCGCCATCGGCGCGAATGGCTCGGGCTACGCAACGGCACTCGATCGCGCAAGTGTCGACGTGGTGGCCCTCGGCGATGAAGCGACGTCCAAAGCGACGCTCTGCGGCGACACGATCGAAGACATCGAGCCCGGCGCCTACGACGTCATCCTCGAGCCGCCGGCCACCGCCGAAGTCGTCGACTGGATGAACCTCATCACGCTCAGCGGCTCCGCGTACGACGACGGCTCATCGTTCTTCGTGAACAACATCGGCAAGCAGGTCGTCGGCACCAACTTCACGCTCGCCGACGACGCGCTCGATCCCGCCTTCCTCCCCTTCCCGTTCGACCTCGAGGGCTTGCCGAAGCGCCGCGTGGCGCTGATCGAGCGCGGCGTCATTCGCACGCCGGCCGTCGACAAGGTCTATGCCGACCGCCTCCACTTCCCCCCCACCGCCACCTGCTGGAACCTCGGCGGCACCGAGCACGGATCGGCGTTTCATCTATCGATCGATGCCGGCGACGCCACGCGCGAGGAGCTGATCCGCTCGACGAAGCACGGCATCTGGGTCACGCGCTTCAACTACGTCAACGGGCTGCTGGAGCCGAAGACTGCGCTGATGACCGGCACCACGCGCGACGGCACCTTCCTGATCCGCGACGGCGAGGTCGTGGCCCGCCTGCCGAACCTGCGCTGGACGCAGTCGATCGTCGAAGCGTTCTCGCGAATCGAAGGCCTGACCCGCGAGCGCCGCCGCGTCGCCACCTGGTACAACCACTTCGGCGGTACGATCGCGCCGGTTCTGAAGATTGCCGGCTGGAACTTTACGGGCAAGCAGGAGAAAACCTGAAAAGCGAATGTTGAATGTTCAATGTTGAATGTTGAGTGTTGAATGAAAGCGCGACCGGCAGCGGACCGAAGGCCATTCAACATTGAACATTCAACATTCAACATTCAACATTTGCTTCTAACTCTTCCACTGGCACAACCCTCGCTCCGCGAAACCTGACGATTCATGTCTCAATACATCCTCCGCCGTTTCCTGCAGATGATTCCGATTACGTTCGGGATCCTGACGCTTGTCTTTTCGCTGATCCACATGATCCCGGGCGATCCGGCGGTACAGATCGCGGGCGAAGGGGCGCGTCCAGAGGACGTCGCGGCGGTGAGAAAGGCGCTCGGACTCGATCAACCGCTCTGGACGCAGTACGTTCACTACGTCACGCACGTCATCCGCGGCGACTTCGGCACCTCGTTCCAGACGAACCTCAGCGTCGCCGACCAGATCAAGC
>DATART010000071.1:0-17147 GCA_036264035.1 Thermoanaerobaculia bacterium
AGGCGAAGATGCCGGAGGACGGCGAAGGATCCCCGGCTGCTAACCCGTTTTCAAATCGCGCGAATTGAGAGTCGCCACCGCCCGCCCGCGGTTTCAGCCGGGGATCCTTCGACCGTCCTCCGCTGCTTCGGCTTCGCCTACGCAGCTCCGGCGGCTCAGGATGACAGTGGATACACTCCCGCGCCTATGCTCCCGATCGTGATCGCCGGCCCGACCGGCACCGGCAAGTCTGAGCTGGCGTTACGCATCGCCGAAGCGATTGGCGGCGAGATCGTCAACTACGACTCGATCCAGATTTACCGCGGGTTCGATATCGGCAGCGCGAAGCCGTCCGCCGAGGCGAGGCAGCGCGTGGAGCATCATCTGTTTGACATCCTCGATGCCGACGCAGAGTTCAACGCCGCGGATTACGCGCGGCTCGCGCGCGAGACGATCGCGGCGATCGAACGCCCCATCCTCGCCGGCGGCACGTTCTTCTACCTTCGCGCGCTGCTGCACGGATTGCCCGAGATGCCGGGACGCGACGAGAGCATCCGTGCGCGAATCCGCCGTATCGCGGATCGGCCGCGCGGAAACGTCTGGCTGCACCGCTGGCTATCGAAAATCGATCCGCAAAGTGGTAGAAGAATCGCCCCCGCGGACCGCCATCGCGTCGAGCGCGCGCTCGAAGTCTGGCTTCTCAGCGGAAAGCCGATCTCGGAATGGGAACGTCCGGCGGCGGATACGGCGAACGGGATGGCGGCGATCAAAATCGGACTGATGATGGAGCGGCGGCAGTTGGTGGAGCGGCTGGATGCGCGCGTCGACGCGATGTACGCAGCGGGGTTGATCGACGAAACGCGCAAATTACTCGATCGCTATCGGCGCACCGCGCGGCCGTTCGGCGCCATCGGCTACGCCGAGGCGGTGGCGGTCGTGATGGGAGAGATGGACGTCGCCGCGGCCGCCGCCGAAACAAAGCGCCGCACCCGCGCGTACGCGAAACGGCAGATGACGTGGCTGAGGTCGGAGCGCAACGTGCAATGGATCGACGTCACGACGGCCGATCCATTCGACGCCGCGATGCAGCTCGTAAAGGAAACGAAGTGACGAAGATATCGATACTCCTCATCGCGGCGATCATTCTGGCGAGCTGCGCTCCCGCGCCGGCGCCGGTCGTCGCGCCCGTAGTGCCGCAGGGCAATGACCGATACCTCATCGATCCGCGCATCGGTTACGACGCGCAGCCGACGCCGGCGGACGCGAAGCGCTTCGACGACGCCTGGCGCGCCATCCTGGCCGGCGACTACACCACGGCGCGCAAAAAACTCGACGACGTCCGCGCGAAAGAGCCGCACTACGCGCCGCTGCAGCTTGCCGAGGCCGCCATCGATCTGCGGCAGGGAAAGAGCGACGCGGCGCGGCCGATCGTCGAACGCATTTTGTCCAAACATCCGCACTACACCGCCGCGCAGGTCTATGTGGCGGAGATCGATATCGCGGAGAAACGGACGCGCGAGGCGTACGACATCTATCAAGACATCGGTTCGCGTCCCGGCGCGCCCGACTTTGTCTCCGAACGCATCGCCGAGTTGCGCACCATGCTCTTCGATCAGCTTTACCACGCGGCGCTCAACGCTCCGCATGAGGAATCGGTCCGGTTCCTGCGCGACGCGCTGGCCATCAATCCCGCCGCGAATGACGCGCGCATCCTCCTCGCGCAGAAGCTGGTCGCGGAACATAGCTACGACGAGGCGCGCACGGAGTTGGAACCGATCCTCGCTACGGGCGACGGCGATCGTTCCGAGGTGCAGGAAGCACTGGCGGAAATCGACATCAGTCGCGGGAACTACGAGGCCGCGATCGCGCGCTACGAACGGATTGCCAAACGCGACCGCCGTTTTGCCGCGCGCCTCGACGAGATCAAGCAACAATACGCGGAAGCGAACATGCCGCCGCAGTTCCGCCGAGCCATCGAGAGCGAGTCCATCACCCGCGGCGACCTCGCCGTCCTGATGTACTGGAAAGTCGCCGCGGTTCGCTTCGCATCGAACATCGCCGCGCCGCCGATCGCGATCGATATCGGCGAAACCCCCGGCCGCGACGAGATCGTCCGCGCCATGGCCCTCGGCATCTACACAGTCGATCCAGTCACGCGCCGCGTCGGTCCGTATTCACCGGTCAGCTCCGGCGCCCTGACACGAATCGCCGCCCGCGTGCTGACGCTCCGCGGCGCATCATGCGCCCGAGGAATCGGCAACGATCCGCAAAAGGTGCTCGCCGCCTGCGCGATCGTCGATCCCGCCGTCGGCGCCGGCCCCGAAGCGCCGGTGACCGGGCGGGTGGCGGCGGGGGTAATGGAGCAAGTGGACCGGGCGTTGTCGCGGTAGCGAGTGATCTCGACGCCGGAGGCGTCTCGTACGGTAGCCGGTGGTCCGAGCGAAGCGAGCGACCACCGGAAAATGAACGTACGCGCGATTCGACCCCGGATGGGGTCGCGGATCAAATACCAGGCGGCGTGAATTCCCTCCGCGACCGCTGCCGCGGTCGGATGCCACCGCGCGATCCTGGACCGGTGGTCTCGCGCTTCGCGCGCGACCACCGGCTACCCTCCGTGTCGCCATCCGGCGACGGTCCCGCGTAGCGTCAACGGTCGCGCGAGCGATGTGCCGACGCGAAATGTGCTTGGATTTGCGCGGTCCCTAAAACAACGTCAATCGCGGTAGTCCGAACTTCTCCCGCACCAACCGCCGCAGATTCGCCTCCTCCGTCCGCTTGCGCGTTTTCGCGTCCAGCTTCGATGGATCGCCGAGGGCGGTTGCTATCTCCGCGCGGATGGCTTCGACGGCGGCGGGATCCGCGGCGATGAATGCATCGACCAGCTCCCGCTCCAGATCGATCAGTTTTTCTTCGATCTTCGGCACACTCTTGTCCGACGCCAACGCCCGCACGCGCGGCGCGAACGGTGCGGCGACTTGGGACGTCTCGAGCTGCGACGCCAGCGCGTCGAGCAGGGCCTCGGGGCCGGCTTCGGGAGTCACGCCGCCCTCGCCGACGTAGAGATTCTGCCGGTCCTGCCACAACTCCTTGATCGAATGGCGGCAGTAGCTGAGACTCGAGATCACTTTCCTGCGTCCGCTGGCCTCGTTCTTTTCGAAGACGGTGTCGATCGCCTCGATCACGACCGGCAGCGGCACGCCGTCGTCGTACCACTTCTTCATCAGCGCCCAATCCTTCGCGTTGAGGATGAACGGCGTCCCGCGGCGAAGCGCAAAGTGCGCTTCGATTTCCTGAAAGTACGTTTCGGGTGGAGTGTCGGTGGGCACGCGACGAAACCTACCACGCCCACCTCGGTTACAATCCCCGCTCCCGGTCGTCACATGTATTCATATGGAACCCATCGCCCCTCGCGCTGAGGTCACGGTTTACTCGCCGCTGTTCTCGCCTTTCCGGCAGCAGTTGCAAGGCAGCGCCGTTTCCATCGGGCGCGCGTCCGACTGCTCCATTCCCGTCAAGGATCGCTACCTCTCGCGCAAGCACGCCGAGATCATTGCGGATCACGGCTCGTGGATTCTCAAAGACTGCGGCAGCGCCAACGGCACATACCTGAACGGCAATCGCGTCGAACGCGATCATCCGCTGCGCACCGGCGACCGCATCCGCCTCGGCGATACCGAGATCGTCTTCGAGACCGCAGAGCACAACACCGATCGCATGCTGGCCGTAGCGGACACCTCGCCGAGCATGACCATCTCCATCCCCGTGAAGGAGATCGAGGAGCCCGAGCGCGCCGATACCGGCGGCGATCTCGCCAAGCTCAAAACGCTGAACCTCCTCGCGCGCGAGCTGATCGAAGACCGGCCGACCGAGGAGCTGTTCGGATTCATCGTCGACCGGGTGCTCGAACACACGCAGGCATCGCGCGCGGCGCTCGGACTACTCGGCGCGGACGGCAAATCGTTCGTCAACGTCGAAGTGCGCCGTCAGGACCGCACCGACACCTCGGAACTGCGCATCAGCCACACCGTCCTCCTCGAAGTGGTCGAGGAGAAAAAAGCGCTGGCCTTCATGGACGTCAGCATGGACGAGAAGCTGAGCCGCGCGCAGTCAATCATCATGCAGGGCATCCGCTCGATTTTGTGCGCGCCGCTGATGATCGGCGACTCCGTCGTCGGCGTCCTCTACGTCGACTATCTCTTCAACCAGCGCAAGATTTCCGAGGAGGATGTGCGGCTCGTCGCGCAGATCGCGCGGTTTGCCGCGATCAAACTCGAGACGACGCGGTTGCGCGAAGAAGCGATCCAGAAACGGATCATGGATGAGGAGCTGAAGACCGCCTCGATGATTCAGCGCGGACTGCTTCCCTCGGCGCCCTCGGGCATCGACGGCTACACCTTCGCGGGCGCGAATCGTCCGTGCCGCACCGTCAGCGGCGACAACTACGATTTCGTTCGCCGCCCCGACGGACGGATGTACTTCGTCATCGCCGACGTGAGCGGCAAAGGGATCACCGCCGGCCTGATGATGGCGGGCCTGCAGGCGTCGTTCCGCATTTTCTGCAAAGGCGATCCGTCGCCGGCCGCGCTGGTGTCGCAACTGAATGACGCGCTGAAGGACACGCTGCCGCAGTCGAAATTCGTGACACTTTTCCTCGGCCGGCTCGACCTCGCAACCGGCGTGATCGAGTACGCGAATGCCGGCCACACGCCGCCGATCTGGGTCCGCAACGACGGTGTCGAGGAACTCGACCAGACCGACCTCGTCCTCGGCATCGTCACACGCGCCGATTTCCGCGAACAGAAACTGCAGCTCGCTCCCGGCGACTCCCTCGTCCTCTTCACCGACGGCGTCACCGAGGCGGAGAACGAAGGCGGCCAGGACCTCGGCGGCCTCCCGCATGTCGCGGAGCGCCTCGCGAACATGCACGCCGCGAAGGCGGACGATCTCGCGGCGGCGATCGAGTCCGAGGTGTTGTCGCACATGGGCGACGCGCCGCTCGCGGATGACGTGACGCTGCTCGTCGTCAGCCGAAATCGTTAAACCACAGAGACACAGAGGTCACAGAGGGATTTCTCTGTGTTCTGTGCCTCTGTGGTTCAACTGCATTCGATTCCACGATTTCTCCGTATATAGCCTCAGATGTCCGCCGCAGCCCCGCTCATCTTCCCGACGAACGACGCGAATCTCCATCGCGCGGCGGAAGGCGATCACGAGGCGTTCGGGGCGTTGATCAGACAACACCAGGACATGGTCTTCAGCATCGCCTGGCACTTCCTCCACGACCGCGATCGCGCGGAAGAAGTAGCTCAGGAGGTCTTTCTGCAACTGTACCGGACGCTCGGCGAGATCGAATCGAACGCGCATCTCACCTTCTGGCTGCGCCGCGTCACCGCCAACCGCTGCATCGACGAATCGCGGCGCGGACGCTGGCGCATCGTCACGCTCGATGAAGCGAACGACGTCGCGCGCGATGCCGACGATACCGATCCGTTGCTGACGCGAAAGCTCGGACAGATGCTGCAGCGTCTTCCGGCGCAACAGCGGCTGGCCATCACCATGCGTTACCAGGAAGGTCTCGACCCTTCCGAAATCGGAGCGGTGCTGGACATGCCGCTCAACACCGTCAAAAGCCACCTCCGGCGCGGCCTTGCTGCGCTGCGGGAATGGCTGGGAGTGAAATCATGAACTTCGAAAAGGACCTCACGCGCGCGCTCGAACGCAAGTCCGCACCGGACGGATTCGCCGATCGGGTTCTTTCGCGAATCGACGCTCCTCGGCACCGGAACTTCTAGCTGCCCCGGCGCATCGCGGCAGCCATCGTCCTCACCGCGGCGCTCGGCGGTCTGACCGCGCATCAGATCATCGAACACCGCCGCAACGAAGAAGGCGAGCGGGCCCGCCGCCAGCTCATGACCGCGCTCCATATCGCCAGCGCCAAGATGCGCGTCGCCCAACGCGCCGTCGTCCACGACTGAGACGAACGATGCAATCGATTCTTCAGCCGAATCTCTGCCCGTCCCGGGCGCACTCGCGCGCGGAGGCGCGCTCCACAATGCAGCCCCGCGCTCGGCGCGGGGTTGCGGGCGCGCGCACGAATCGGCGGCCGCGACAAGGTCTCGCGCGGCGCGAGCATTTCAGTGGCCGCCTCCGCGGCCACGACCTCCGTCACGCTCGGTATCCCCGCGCCGAGCGCGGGGCTGCATTGGCGAGCGCGCCTTCGCGCGCAACCGGATCGCCTTCCGCCCAGCCCTCACAAAACCACGCTTCATACGACTGAAAGGACTTACATGACCCGCTACCTGACCAACGCCATCCTCACCCTCATCGCCGCGCTCGCCCTCCCCTTCACCGCCTCGGCGCAGGGATCGCGCCTCAATCTCGATTTTCCCGACATGGCCGCGAAAGCGAGCGAGACCACCGACGTCACGCTCGACGGCCCGATGCTCCGACTCGCGAGCAAGTTCCTCAACAGCAACGACGCCGACGAGCGCTCCGCGAAGGAGATGATCAGCGGTCTGGCCGGCATCTACGTCCGCAGCTACGAATTCGATCACGAGGGCGAATACGACAAGTCGGAGGCCGACCGCATCCGCCAGCAGCTCGGACCTTCGTGGAAGAAGATCGTGAAGGTTTCCAGCCGCACCAAAGAAAATGTCGACATCTACGCCGACACGCGCGGCGACGCCATCACCGGCCTGCTGATCATCTCCGCAGAACCGAAAGAGTTCACCGTCGTCAACATCGTCGGCCCCGTCGATCTGGAGAAGCTGGCCGGCCTGGAAGGGCAGTTCGGCATCCCGCACATCTCCGGCGACGTGCATTCGAAGCATCGGAAGGACGACCATCATGAATAGCCGGCGCTTGTTGCTCCTGATCGCGATCGGCGTCTTCACCCTCGGCGCAACGCCGGCGCGCGCGAATTTCGACGACATCGTCCGCGCCGTCGAGTCGCGCTACCACGTGCAGCGCACCTCGATTCCGATGTTCGGCCTGGTGCGCTTCGCGCTCTGGGTCGTGCATCCCGGCGGCGTGTCGGACGTCCAGCTGGCGACATTCGAGAAGGTGCATTTCGATGACCAGCGCGAGCTCGCCGAAATCGTCCGCCGCAACGCCGGCGAAGCGATGCAGCCGCTGGTGCAGTCGCGTTCGAACCGCAACGGCGAGACCACTCTTATCTACGCCCGCCCCCTCGGCGGCGACCGCGTGGCCCTGCTCATCTTCGCCCACGACCGCGAAGACACGACGGTCGTGCGGGTGGTGGTGTCGATGGACAAATTCAGCGAAGCGATGAACCACCCGCATCGCGTCGTTGCCGATCTGCGTTAACCACAACGCGCCGTTTGCGTATTGGTTGTCAGTTGTCGGTTGATCGCAGTGCCTGTCGCCGGCGTTGAGTGGCTCCAATGCCGCGGCGGCCGCGATCAACCGGCAACCGTCAGCTGCAGCGGTCGGCTGCGCGCGAAGGCGCGCTTCACAATGCAGCCCCGCGCTCGGCGCGGGGTTCGGGAGTGCGAGGACGTTCGTGGCCGCGGAGGCGGCCATTACAAGGCCGCGCGGGATTTTGTTATGGCCGCCTCCGCGGCCATCCCCCTTGGGACGACACCGTTACGCCGCGCAGAGCGCGGGGCTGGATTCTGAAGCGCGCCTTCACGCGCAACGGATCGCGCTCATCGCGCGATGGCATGTACGCGCAATAATGCCCCAGTGACCTTTCTCATCTACGGCGCGAACGGATACACCGGCGAGTTGATCGCACGCGAGGCCGTCCGCCGCGGACAGAAACCGATCCTCGCCGGACGCAACGCCGACAAACTCGCGGCGTTGGCAAAAGAGTTGGGGCTTGAATCACGCGCTTTTCCGCTCGACAAACCGCAGCTCGACGGCGTCGAAGCGGTCCTCCACTGCGCCGGCCCGTTCGTCCACACCAGCGCGCCGATGGTGCGCGCGTGCATCGCCGCCGGCGCGCACTACCTCGACATCACCGGCGAGTTCAAAGTCTTCGAAGCCATCATGGCAATGAACGACCACGCCTCCCGCGCCGGCGTCACGCTCATCCCCGGCGTCGGATTCGACGTCGTCCCCACCGACTGCCTCGCCGCGATGCTCGCCGCGCGCCTGCCCGGCGCGACGGAGCTGGAGCTGGCCTTCTACTCGCCCGGCGCGGAGATCAGCCGCGGCACGCTGAAGACGATCATCGAAAACATCCGCGTAGGCGGCGTGGTCCGCTACGAAGGAAAAATCGTCGCCGTTCCAGCCGCGTTCGACGCGAAGGAAGTCCCCTTCTCGGTCGCACCGCGCATGGCCATGACCATTCCGTGGGGCGACGTCTCCACCGCGTTCCACACCACCGGCATCCCGAACATCCGCGTCTACACCGCCGCCTCGCCGCAATCGATCAAGCGCATGCGGCGGTTTGGCCCCTTCTTCCCGCTGCTCGCCATCCCACCGATCAAGCGCGCGCTGCAGTCGTACGCGAACCGCCGCACCGGACCGGACGAAGCGCGCCGCGCCGCCGGACGAACGTACCTCTGGGGCCGCGTCAGCGACGGCAAACGCGAAGTGACGATGACGATGACCACGCCGGAAGGCTACGCCTTCACGGTCATCAGCGCGCTGCAAGCCGTCGAGCAACTCCTCGCCTCGCCAAAACGCCCCGGCGCCTTCACCCCCGCGAAATTCTTCGGCCCGGAATTCGTCACGACGCTCCCGGGTGTTCAACTCACGTGAGACGCCGCCTCCTCCCCTTCTACGCCGCCTTCATCGCCCTCATCGCAATCTCGTTCGCCTGGCAGATGCTCCACGGCATCTGCCCCGTGCCTTAAATCTGTCATCCAGAGCCGCCGGAGCGACGGAGGCGAAGCCGCCGTCGCGCAGAACGGCGAAGGATCCCCGGCTGCTAACCCGGTCGGGCGGCGGATCGTGAAACGGTCGCGCGATTTCAAAGCGGTTATCAGCCGGGGATCCTTCGACCGTCCTCCGCTGCGGCGGCTTCGCCTACGCAGCTTCGGCGGCTCAGGATGACAAACCGGCCGTCGGCAAAAACTTTGGCTTCTGCCGCGCCTTGCTCGCCTGTTCGAACGCGTACGCGTACTTGATCAGCGTCGGCTCGCTCCACGCTCCGGCGAAGAACGAGAGGCCGACTGGAAGTCCGAAGGCAAGACCCGCCGGTACCGTGATGTGCGGATACCCCGCTACCGCGGATGCCGACGAATAGCCGCCCGTGAAGTGATCGCCGTTGACGAGGTCCGTCGCCCACACCGGGCCGCCGGTCGGCGCGATGATCGCGTCCACCTTGTGCTTGGCGAGCGTCGCATCGATCCCCTCCGTGCGCGCCAGGCGATGATTCTTCGCCAGCGCGGCAATGTACTTCTTGTCCGACAGCGGCCCGCGCTTCTCCGACTGCTCGAAGATCTCCTGCCCGAAAAACGGCATCTCCTCGGCGCGGTGCTCTTCATTGAACTTGATCAGATCCGCCAGCGTGCGCGACTTCACCGACGCCGGCGCGTTCGCCAGGTACTTGTTGATGTCCGCCTTGAACTCGTACTGCAGCACGTCGTTCTCGGTCGCGTCGAACTTGCCATTCGTAGCGATGTTGGCCGGATCGACGATCGTCGCGCCGAGCGATTTGATCAGGGCGATGGCGTCCTTCATCAACTTGTCGGTGGCGTCGTTGAATCCGAAGTACTGCCGCGCCACGCCGATACGCGCGCCCTTCAGGCCATCCGCATCGAGGAAGCGCGTGTAGTCGGCGTGACCTTTTGTCCGGCTCGACACCGTCACCGGATCGCGCTCGTCGGCGCCGGTGAGGATGCCGAGGAGGATGGCCGCGTCGCGAACGGTGCGCGCCATCGGACCTGACGTGTCCTGGCTGTGCGCGACCGGAATGATGCCCGCACGGCTGATGAGGCCGAGCGTCGGTTTGATGCCGACCAATCCCGACGCCGACGACGGGCAGACGACCGAGCCATCCGTCTCCGTGCCGATGCCGACCGCCGCGAGGTTCGCCGCGATCGCCGTTCCCGTTCCCGAGCTCGACCCGCAGGCATTGCGGTCGAGCACATACGGATTCTTCGTCAGCCCGCCGCGGCCGCTCCAGCCGCTCGTCGAATGCGTCGACCGGAAGTTCGCCCACTCGCTGAGATTCGTCTTGCCGAGGAGGACAGCTCCGGCC
Organism: Thermoanaerobaculia bacterium; assembly: GCA_036264035.1. Taxonomy (GTDB): domain Bacteria; phylum Acidobacteriota; class Thermoanaerobaculia; order Gp7-AA8; family Gp7-AA8; genus JADGNZ01. The sequence goes on from DATART010000071.1 coordinate 10,151, forward strand.
TCGCGCAAGCGCGACACGACGAACGCGTCGCGGGCCGCATGATTCTCCGCCAGCGCCACCGAGCCCGCGGAAGTCGCCATCCGATCGGCGGTATCGATGTTGTCCTTGATGAGCACCGGAATGCCGTGAAGCGGCCCGCGAACATGCCCCGCCTTCCGCTCCCGATCCATCGCATCCGCAATCGCCAGCGCCTCGGGATTCAACTCGATGATCGCGTTGACCATCGGCCCGCGCTTGTCGATCGAATCGATTCTGCTGAGATATCGCTCCGCAATCGCGCGCGACGTCCAGCGTCCGCTGCTCATGCCATCCTGCAACTCGCCGATGGTGATCTCTTCGATCTCCGGGTTCGCGCTCGGCGAGTTCTGCGCGACCGCACTCCACGGCTTCGCCAGCGCCAGCGCCGAGCCGATTGCGGCGTATCCGAGGAATCCTCTTCGATCGATCGTCATGCGCGGATTCTACAGGGAGACGTTTCACGCGGAGTTCGCGGAGAGGCGGAGGGCGCGGAGAAAACCTCTGCCGTTCTCCGCCTCTCCGCGAGCTCCGCGTGAAACCGTATCCCCAGTGACCTGCCGCTCAGCCCGGCATTCACCCCTGACGGCGTCTTCTTTGCACCGCAAACAGCGGCAGGTGACCCATGAAACGACTACTCCCGATCCTCATCGTGCTCGCACTCGTGCCGTCACACGCGCGGGCACTCGACACCGGCAATCTTCGCTCGCTATGCGCCATGCCGCTCGCCGTCGATGCCTGCGCCCGGACCGGCCGGGTGGCGCCGGATCAGCTCGCACGCTACGCATCGCGACTGAATGACGCTGACGTTCCGCCGCCGCTGTTCGTGGAGACGATTCGCTACGCCCCGGTCGCGCTTCAGCAGCCCGACTTTTTCCCGTTCGTCGATTCGGAAGTCTCGCAAGGCGTCGTCGGCGACGCGCTGGTGACCGTGATCGAGCAACGGGTACGCGGTTATGGATACGACGTCCGCCGCGGAAGCGCCACGCCGCCCTGGGTGCTCAGCGACAACTACATTCCCCGCTTCGAGTCCTCCAGAACGACGGTGCGAACCTCCCCCTATGACCGCGCGTACGACACGCGCTACGACAACGCGCCGCGCTACGACCGCCGCACGATTCTCTACCTCGTGGAGATGCCGCTGGCGGTGGCCAATGTGAGCGACTACGGCGTTCCTCAGGACCGTTTGGCGCGCTTCTGCGGCACTCTGAACCGCGGCTACCTTCCGCCGGAGCAGTTCATCGATACCGTCCGCTACGCGCCGCAAGTGATCGTCGATCGTCCCGACTTCGTTCCGTTCGTCGACGCGCAGATCGGCAACGGGGTGGTTGGAATCCGGCTTTTCAATGTGATCAATCGCCAATTGCCTTCGTATCAGGCGCCGCGCCAGGCGTTCACACCTTCGTATGTGCTGAACGATCAGTACGTCCCGCCCCCTGTTCGCACGCGGTGGGCGCAGGCGCGAGTGAATCCGTCCTTCGCGCAGCAACCGGCCTTCATTCCGCAGCCGATGATTCAGCAACCGATGGCCCAGCAGCGGCCGACGTATCCGCAGCCTGTAGCACAGCCGACCTACGTGCCGCAGCCGCAGCCCGCCTATGCACGGCAGCAGCAGCAACAACGTTTCCGCCAGCAGGCGCCGGCTGTCGTCCGCTCCGCGCCGCAGCCGGCGATGATCCAGAGTCCGCAGGTCGTGCAGATGCCGGCACCGCGCGAAGTCCGCATTCCGCCGGGCCAGGCGAAGAAGGAAGCGCGCCAGGCTCAGGTCGAGGCCCAAGTACCCGAGCAGGGACACGGCAAAGGACGGCAACGCGTCGTCGTTCAGCAGCAACCGCAGCCGGTGGTCATCGCCCCGCCGCCGATGGCCTCCGCCGCCCCGCCGCCCGCGCCGGTCATGGTCGCCCCGCCGCAGCAGCAAGACAATGGACACGGCCACGGAAAAGGTCCGGGCGGTGAGGGCCCTCCCGGCCAGCAGAAAGACAAAGGGAAAGACAAAGGCGGCAAAGGCCACGGAAAGGATTAGCGCAATGAAACATTCACTCCTCGCACTGGCGCTCTGCGCCTCACTCATCGCCTGCGGCGGCAACAAGACCGATCAGACAGCCAGCACCACGAGCGCGACAACGACATCCCCGGCGCCGGCTGCGCCCGCGCCCACGGCCAACGCCTCGGCATTGACACCCGAGCAACTCGGCCAGCTCGGCGCGCTGATCAACAAGCAGCCAGCCAACGCCGACAAGCTCCTCGCCGATCAGGGCCTGACGCAGGCGACGTTCGAAGCCGCCATCCGCAAAGTCAGCTCCGATCCCGCGGAGTCGAAGCGCTACGCCGCCGCGTACAAGAGCGCGAGCTAACGTTCACGCGGAGCCGCTTTTCTCCGCTCCTCCGCGTCTCCGCGTGAACCGTCTCCCGTAACCTACTGCGCCCGAGTCACGCTACGACAGTCAACCGTCCCGACGAGATGCACCCCATCCGCCGTCTTCGCATCGAAGTTGATCGTCGCCGTCGAGCCTTTGTCGTGCACGGTGATGGTGCCCGTCCCGCTCTTCTTCTCCGTCTCGACCTTGTACTCAGCGTCGCGCTTGAAGATCCGTCCGAAGGCAACCGTGAGAGAGAAGTTATGCGTTCCGTTCGCCGCCGCCTTCGCATCCGGCACGATGATCTGGACACTGTTCAATACCTTCGGATCGTTCTCCTTCGGCAGCGAGTACTGATTGCCGAACGATCCCTTTCCGGTCATCCCCGCCGAACACCCTCCTCGGTCCGTACTCCCGTCATACGTCCCCGCATGCTTCCCGCCGGTGATGACGACATGAACGGTCTCCTTCACCTCAGCCGCAAACGCGATCGGAGCGGCGAGAACGAGAATCACAGCCAGACTTTTCATTTGGACGTCTCCCCTTCAGATTCAAATTTTGGTGGGTATTGTAAGGGAGGACGGTTCACGCGGAGGGCGCGGAGAGGCGGAGCTTCTTTTCTCCGCCTCTCCGCGTCTCCACGTGAAAAAACGGCCTACGCGACGTCTCGCGCAGGCCGTTCGGGATCTACTGCTGCGGAATGGGACCGGGCGACTGCGGAGTCTTCGCCTTGCGCCTGATGCCGGTACGCCCGAGGGCGGACTGCATCGTGCGCACGTGCGCGACGAGGGAGCCGGCACGTTTGTTACGGGTGAAACCTTTGGCGAGGTTGTACACCTGCAACGCTTGCTGCACGACGTCCCAGCGCTCGCGGAACATGTTGTACCGGATGTCCCGCGCAAGCGCCTCGGCGGCGGCAGCAAGAGGCTCGAACCGCAGATTGTGGTTGATGACCAGCCGCGTCCGGACGGGATCGAGTCCCGTCGCCGCCTGCATCGTCGCGTCGTTTTCGACCGCGACGGCACTGGCTTCGAGGAAATCGTCCGTAAACGAACGGGCCGCCCGCATCGCCTTGACGCCGTCAGCCGGTGCCGGAACGAAATCCGGCAGGAGCTGATAGACGCCCTGGAGCTGCGCAACTGCCTGCTGAACGACGGCATCGAGAGCCGCCATGTCCGCTGGCTGAACCTGTGTTGCCTGACTGCTGTTATTAGTGACCATAGCCTCTTTCTCCTTTCCGCCAGGGTTGTCCCGCGCGCGCTGCTTTGGATCGCCTGGCAGGTCCAAACTAGGAGGGGAAGAAGCAGGAGTCAATAGAGTTTCCATTTCTCGTGAACCGTCGTGGAAGTCGTGCAGTGACAATGGGTTAGGAGCAGTTTGCGCGAAAATCTGTAACAAACTCTTCACAAATTCTCAGCCAAAAATGGAAACAAGACGAAACTGGAATCCATGAACGGATAATCAGAATCCGTGAATGGGTTATCGGAATCCATCAACGGATAACCAGAATCCATGAATGGAAAACGGGAATGAGTGAACGGATAAACGGAATGCGCTCAACACGTTCCGCGAATCCATTCACGGGAACCTGTCGCCCTGTTCCGGGCGTTTGACACATATGCGAGTCACAGCGGTTCATATCGATGCGGCTGTTTGTCACATCGATATCAGGAGCGGGTGATATTCATGTGATCGCGGGTCACATCGATATCAGGAGCGGGTCACATCGATATCAGGAGCGGGTGATATTCATGTGACCGCGTGTCACATCGATATCAGGCGCGGGTGATATTCATGTGACCGCGTGTCACATCGATATCAGGAGGGGGTGATATTCATGTGACCGCGCGACGCATTCGATATCAGGAGCGGGTGATGTTCTGCGTCCGCGCCACGCATCGGATTCAGAAGCGGTGATATTCATGCGTCCGCGCCACGCACTCGATATCAGGAGCGGGGATATTGATGCGACCGCGTGACGCACTCGATATCAGGAGCGGGTGATATTCACGCGACCGCTGCTCCCACGCCCTCATCGGCGATGACCGACATCGCGTGCACCGCTCCGGATCGACCAGTTTCACGCGGAGCCGCGGAGATCGCGGAGCCTTCTTTTCTCCGCCCCTCCGCGTCTCCGCGTGAACCCGTCTCCCTTCACCGCGGGCGAAACAGCCGGGCGCGGACCTCTTCCCACGGAATCGTGTCAACAGCGCCGGATTCAATCTCCAACCAACGACGCTCCGCCTCAACAGACCAAAGCTCTTCGATCTCGGCATCCTGAGGTGGTTCGAATTCATTCATGATCAGATTTTATCTGCGTAAATCTGCGTAATCTGCGGATAAAACCACGATCCGCAGATGACGCAGATTTACGCAGATGGAAAACCGAACCTACTCCGGCCCGTTGTACGTCGATTCGATCATCCACCGCACCAGCGCGGCGGTGAAGCCCGGGACGGCGAATTCGAGGTGCGGCAGCTCCTTCACCGAAAGCGGCGAGAGGAGATACCACTCGACGACGTCGTTGAACGTCACCATCTCCTCGTCGTCCGCATCGACATTGGTCATCTCCACCCGATGCTCCAGCGCCCGGATCGCAAACTCGGGCAGCTCGATCGGAATGGTCCGCCGCTGACTCAACGCCTTCGCGGCATGCGTGGTGAAGGATGCGGTGCGCGTCATGATTGCCTCCGGCGCAATCAGACCACGTCGATGCCTTCACCTCTACACACCGCAGTGTGCGTTGCGAGCGTCTAAGCGGATCGATCCCACCATCAGCGCAAGAATGATTGTTGATTCGATGTAATAGGACCTCTAGTCTTTTGTAGAGGCGACGGTGAATGCGGCTTTGACGTAAGCCCTTGACGACTGCACTTCGAAAAGGACCGACACGAGCGTACCAGGTCTCGCCGTACGCGAGGGCGATCGTCAGCTTCAGCAGGAAGACGCATCCGTGCAAAACGCGTAAGAACCTGTCCCTGAGCGGCGTTGAGGAACTTCACATGATTAATTTTCCCCCAAACGCTGCGCAGCTGATCCGTGAAGATTTGAGGACTGTTCGACAGCATGAGAATCTCCTCTCGAATCGTCGATATTCGGTCCCGACCAGCCGAAATCTTTCGATTGAGATATCCGCCGGTCACGTGCTGCGACGTACAATTTGGGGCAATACGGATCTTCTCACGGCTGACCGTGTGGCCGTGCCGATGAATCGCCTCAACCACGAGATCCACAGCATCCTCGGCGCGCTTGCCGGACAGAGTGATGTCGTCCACCCAAATGCTCCACGACAATCCATAAAATTGAGCTATCTGCGCAATCTCGCTATGCAACGGGATCAGGACAAGATTCGCGAGTAGCGAACTAGAAGGCGCGCCCTGAGGCAGACGACCCTGGAACGTGGTCAGCCGCGTTACGAGACTCGCCACCTCACCAGAAAAGTGTAATGTGTGGCGCAGGGCATCGTACACGTCACGGTGACTGATACTAGGGAAACAACGTCTTAGATCAAGCGCTACTAGGACTTCAGGACGTACGTGCAACTCAAGGTTTCTCAGAACCGAGATGCCTTTGATTCCGCCGAGAACCTGCGTCCTAAACTCGTAAAGTGGCTGAGCGCCTCGGTGAAACGCGGATTGAATCAGTTTTAGTTCTTTACTAGGATTGTCGATGTGGCGCCACTTGTCGGCCTCTTTATTTCGGCGGTCGAACGGTTCATAAAAACGGCCTGCATTTGAGGCGACGCGTTCAAGTTGGCGTCGGCTTCTTCCTAGAAGAGCCTCGAGGCGCCGCTTTCCGACCTCGGGAGCGAACGGGAGGCTTCTGAGCAACGGACCTGACATTCACCACGTCCTCTCCGGTAGATAAAACTACACTCAGCAATGTAGAGCCTATGTGAGTAGCTACCTCTTCTGGCACTCCATGCAAGTCTTCCTTTTCGGAAGCCAAAATCATCAGCAAGTAGATCGGTACACCAAGCGCTTTTGCGATCGCCCCCAAGGCGCCAGTGCTTGGCACTCTCTTCCGTGCCTCGATCAGCGAGATATAGCTGGAGTCCAAACCGGCACGGATCGCGAGATCGCGTTGCTCTATTTGTCTCGCTGCTCGCAGTGTCTTCACCGCCCGTCCATAATCCATATTCTTACTCTTTTGAAATCTCGTTCTAGAAAGCTCAAAACAGTAAATAGTTCGTTTGGAGTCAGATCACTCGTCGTACTTTCCGCTTAGAAGCTTCCATACCGTGAGCGTGAGGTGACCGAGGCGCTTCTGAGCGCTTCGTCTATCCCCGACGGTCAAAGCGTGATCGCAACGACGGAACGCATCAATAAGCGCCTTCGCCTGCTCCGGCTCAACCATTCCTCGGTCCGCCATGTCCTGAAGGTATGAAATGAGGGACTTGAGGTTTGAAACGTGGGTCTTCATACAGCCTCCTTGGTTGTCCTGCAACACACCAACTGGCGATGCCAGTTAGCGCACAGGCCTCCGGTGTGCGGGGTGTGCAGGAGAGGGAGGTGAGCCGAACTATTTCTGCTTCTGTGACCGTCCGTGGGGGCCTCCGTTTGCTCTTATTGAACACAGCGGAACCTCAACGTTGGAGGGAAGGCCGTCGGTGTGACGACACGTCC
>DATART010000095.1:0-15000 GCA_036264035.1 Thermoanaerobaculia bacterium
GAGGTTCGTGCCGAGGATGTAGCGGATCGCGATGAAGGCCAGTGCCGCGGTGATGGCGGCGGAGATCAGCATCAGCGGCGTCTCTTTCGCGTTCGCCGAGACGTCAATGGTGGCGAGGAAGGTTGCGATCGTGCCGATGATCGCGGGCAGCCACGGACGGGCCGTGAATCCGCGTAGCGCGAGCATGAAGAGACCGAAGACGGCGCAGAGAGTTAGAGTGCGGATGATCGCGGAGAAGACGCCGAGGAGGCCGGGGAAGGGGAGCGCGACGAACTCCGGGGCGTTGAATCCCTGCACCGAGGTGAGGGCGGGGAAGCGGAGCGCGATTGCTTGTTCGGCGACGCGGAAGATGACGGCGATGCTGATCGCGGTCAGCGCGCCGATTGCGGCCGAGCGGCCCAGGCGCGCACGCGCGTCGCGGCGAGCGAGGTGGAAGGCCTTGGGATACGCGGACGCGAGGCCGGCGACGGCGAGGAAGATCGCGCCGAGTTGCAGGCCGATGTTGCGGATGATGTTGATGGCCTGATTGGTGATGAACGTCTGCCAGGTAATCGAGGTGTTGTATTCGAAGAGCGTCAGCTCCCAATGCGCGGCCGTGTTGATCAGCGGAAGGATCGCGAGTGCCAGCGTCCATCGCAGCGCGCGCTGCCAGGGAAAGCGCTGGCGCCGCAGGGCGATCACGAACCCGGCTACCACGAGCGAGAGGATGAGCAGTCCGCCGGCGACTTTCAGGATCGTAAAGACGACGTTGAGAAACGTGGTCGGCTCCCGATAGACGCTGTCGGGGACTTTGACCGTGGTCGTGAATTGCGTGACCTCGGCGCCGGCCACGCGCACGCTGATGCGGCGCCAGGCGTCGGCGGCGAGTGGCGCGCGTTCCTGAAAGTGGAAAAGCCAATCGCGCCGGCTCGGTTGCTGGAAATTAAGCGCTTCTTTCAACTCGAACGCACGCACGTCAACGCCATAGCGCGCGAACGCCGCCTGCGCGATTGCCAGCGCCTGCGGCTGTTCGAGGCGCGGTCCGGCGCGGCGCTCGTCCTGATACTTGTGATAGCCCAGCGCGCGTGACGCGCGCGGATCGACTTCGATGAAGTACTCATCTTTCACCTGCGGCGCGAAGTCGCGCACCATCCAGGTCGCGGTCGGAATCTTCGTGCGCATGACGGTGAGGAGCGACTGCATCGACAGGCCGTGGCGGAGGAGGTAGTCGACGGCGACGGTGTCGAAGTCGCCGGGGCCGCCGCCCTCTTCACGCCTGGAGCCGCGGTCCCACGATCGGAAGCCTTCCACGGGTGTGGCGATCGTTCGCATCGCGGCGGCGGGCGGCGGGCCGGCGGTCGCTGCGATGCGTTTGGCATCCTCTTTCGTGATGCGGTAGTCGACGGCGTCGTCGAGCGATGGCAGACTCAATGCGATCGCGCCGATCGCCAGCGCAACGAGGATGATGCACGCGAGCAGTTTGCCGCGCGTGACCGGCATTCGCGGGAAAGTAAACGCGGGGCGGTCAGGCTCGGGCGCGCGTTCGGGAACGGGATGGATCGGGATCGTTTCGTTGGAGAGATCGTCGTCGGGCACGAAGCCTTTGTTGCGAATGTAAAGCGCAATCGAGACGAGCATCGGAATGGCGAAGACGAGACTGGCCAGACCGCCGGAGACGATGTAGTAGTTGTTGCCCGACCGCAGCAGCAGCATCGCGGTGTAGAGCGCGTCCACCGTGTAGTGCCAGATCAGCAGAGGCACGATGCCGAAGCGCATCATCAGAAATCCGATGAGCACTCCGGCGCAGCCGACTTCGACGCCGCGGATGTAGAACGGCTGATTCGGATAGGTGGCGTGGCCGAATCCCCAGATGAATCCGGCGGCGACGATGGCCGCGACGCGCGAGCGCAGCACTTTTTCGAAGAACGGAATCGAAAACGCGCGCGACATAAACTCTTCGCTGAGCGCGGGAAAGAATCCGGCGAAGAGCACCGCGATCCACGGAAACGCGGTGTTGAGCATGTCGTCGTACGGCACTTCGGCGGGCGCCCACGCGCCGAACTTGTCGGCGATCAGATAGAACGCGACCTGGTAGCCGAGGAAGAACGCCACCAGCGTGTAGCCGACGATGAAGGCGAGGAAGACCCGCTTCGACGTCAGCGCGCGGCGATTCCAGATGCGCGCGACCGAGAGTTTCTTCGGCAGGCGTTCGCGAAACAGCACTTCACCGGCACCGACGACGACGACCAGCATCATCGCCACGCCGACGCCCTGCACCACTGCGCCGAATCCAAACCGCGCCAGGAAGGCGGCGTAGGACTCGGTCGTGTTGTAGGTGGCAAGCGCGCTCGGGAAGGAGTTGAGCGACGTGCCGGTGACGAGGATGACCGCCGCGATGCCGATGCCGAGGAGCAGGCGGAGTTGCAGGTCGCCCCGAAGCAGCCGCGTCACGAACACCGCGACGATGCAGACGCCGGTGATCAGGAAAAAGATGATGTCGACGTTGCCGGCCAGATTGTTCTTCGACCGCAGCTCGCGATACGAACGCTGCCAATCCTCGGGGACTTTGATCCGGCGCGAGAAATTGCTGACGCGATCGCCGTCGACGGTGACGATGGTTCGGTACGGCGCGCCGGCGGGACGAACGCTCTGTGAGTCGTACGTGAAAATGCGCTGCATCCGTTTCGGCAGACGGCGCTCGCTCTGTGCGACGAGCTTCAGGTCGTTGAAGGCGTTGATGGTGCCGAGGAAACGTTCGGCAATCGCGCGCGACGCGTTCACGTCCGGCGAGTTGATGGCGCGATCTTCGGGGATGCGATCGCTGAAGCCGATTACTTCGCCAGTCGGCGCGATGTCGACGCGGAACTCTTCCTCCTGCAGCGGCCGGAACCAGCGGTGCGACCAGGCCCACAGGCGGACGTCACGTTTCAGGATCTCGTTCGTTTTCTTCAGGCCGAGGGAGCGTTCGAGAAAAATGCGCGCCTCGTCGTCGGAGTCGAACGTGGCGCTGTGCTTCATGCCGCGCGCGTCGAGGAGCTGCTCGGCGAGAACGCCGTCCGCGAGTTTTTCCGACGAGCCGCGATCGTAGCGGAACTCGATCGAGGCCTCCGGAAATGCGGCGCCGAACCAGTTGACGACGACGAAAATGGAGACGGCCGCGACCGCGACGCACGCGGCGATCAGGAGCCAGTCGGCGCGCGTGAGTTGTTCGCGGTTCATGTCAAGTCGTACCGATCGCTGTGGTCCTGAGAGGAGTGACGCCCGTTTCGTGCGAAGCTCGTGTGATGTCTCTCCCGTGCGATTGTAAGTCGCCGCTTCATGAAAACTTCACAACTCCTCGTAGGATGAGCGGATGCGGCGAGTGCTCATCGTCGATGACGATCCGAAAGTATGCGAGACGCTCGATCGCTATCTGTCGCACGCGGGCTACGCGACCGCGTCCGCGCTCGACGGCGCGAAAGCGCTGGAGCTGGTGCAGACGTTCGCGCCCGATCTGGTGGTGCTCGACCTGATGCTGCCGCGCGTCAGCGGATTGGAAGTCTGCCGCATGCTGCGCACGACGTCGGCGGTCCCGATCATCATGCTGACCGCGAAAACGACCGAGCATGACAAGCTGACCGGCCTCTCGCTCGGCGCCGACGACTATCTGACCAAACCGTTCAGTCCTCGCGAATTGGTGGCGCGGGCGGAAGCCGTGCTGCGCCGCAGCGGGACCAGTGAGAAAACGCCGCGCGTGATCGCAGGCGCCCTGACGATCGATCCGGAGCGTTGTGAAGTTACCGTCGACGGCGCGCCGGTCACGCTTACCGCGACCGAACTCCGTCTGTTGCTGGCCATGGCGCGTGCCCCCGGCCGCGTCTTTCGCCGCGACGAGCTGGCCCGCCTCGCGCTCGGCGATGATTTCGAAGGGCTTGACCGCACCATCGACGCGCACATCAAGAACCTGCGGCGCAAAGTCGGCGCGGAGACGATCGCCACCGTCTTCGGCATCGGCTACAAACTGGCGGTGTGATGCGCATCGTGACGACACTGCGCGGCCGTCTCATCGCCATGGTCGCGGCGTTGGTGGCGGTCACGATCGGTGCGACCGCCGTCATCTCGACGCGCGTCGCGCACTACGAGATCCGCAAATTCGACGTCGAGATGCATATCGCGCCGCGCCCGCTGATGACGAATGCCATCGCCGCCTACTACCGTATCCATCATTCGTGGGTGGGCGTGGCGCCGGCGGTCGAGGCGATGTCACGCGCGTCGGGAGCCGACATCGCTCTCTTCGACCGCGACCGTCACCTCGCCGCAACATCGGCTGCGCTTCGCGGAACGTCGCTCGATCTCGACGCCGACGGCACGCTCACCATTGCGCGCAGCAGCGCCGGCGGCCGAATGCGCGAATTGATTCGCGGACCGCAGCTGACCGTGCGCGATCCGGACGGCGTCGTGGTTGGATCGCTCTTCCTCCTGCCGCGCAAAGATGCTCTGCCGGCCCCGACGCGCTCACTCGACCGCTCCTTTTTCTGGACCTTCCTCGGCGCGACTCTCTTCGGCATCGTCATGGCGATCGCCATCGCGCGCTGGATCAGCGTTCCCGTCGAGCGGCTCACCGTGGCCGCGCGGCGGATGGAATCGGGCGATCTGGCCGTCCGCGTCGAGCCGGCCGGCGGCGCGGAGCTGGCCGAGCTGGCGCGCGGCTTCAACGCGATGGCCGCCGCGCTCGACCGCAACGAGGAGCAGCGCAAACGGATGGTCAGCGACGTCGCTCATGAGCTGCGCGCGCCGCTCACGAACATCCGCTGCGAGCTCGAGTCGATGCAGGACGGACTGACTACTCCTACACCCGAGCGGATCGCCTCACTGCACGAGGAGACGATGCATCTCGCGCATCTCGTCGATGATCTCCAGGACCTGGCGCTGGCGGAGGCGGGGAGGCTCGAAATCGACGCGCAGCCGGTGTTGGTGGCGGCACTGGCAAAACGCGCAGCCGCGGGCATGGAGATGCGAGCGCGCGAACGCGGCGTGACGATCAAGGTTGAAGGCGATGACGACGTCGCCGCGCTCGCCGACGCGCGGCGCACAGTTCAGGTCCTCACGAATCTGCTCGCGAACGCGGTCGCGCATATGGAGAAACCGGGAGAAGTGCGCATCGCGTGGGAGCGCAATGGGAGCGAAGCGATCATCCGGGTCATCGACAGCGGCGCCGGCATTGCTCCGGACGAGCTTCCCCGGATCTTCGAACGCTTCTACCGCGTCGACGTCTCCCGTTCCCGCTCCACCGGCGGCGCCGGCCTCGGCCTCTCCATCGTCCGCCAGCTCGTCGCCGCGCAGGGCGGGCGGGTGTGGGCGGAGAGTGTGGTGGGAGTGGGATCGACGTTCTCGTTCACGCTGCCTGTGTCGCATTAGCGGCGCGGGCCGGTGTGGCACAGACACTCTTGTCTGTGCTGGTGATGCTCGGGAGATCTGAAAATTTCAGGGGCGGAAGCTTGCACAAGCACAGACAAGAGTGTCTGTGCCACACATCTTCATCATCACTTCACAACTGCCGCGTACGTTGCTGGCTGGAGGCAATCATGAAGATATTCATCTGCACGTTGGCGTTGCTGCTCGCTTCGACGCTGGCCGCACAACAAACACCGATCGATCAAATCACCGCCGCCGTCGACAAAGCGGCCGCCGAGGATAAGTTCTCGGGCGTCGTGCTCATCGCCAAAGACGGCACGCCGCTGCTGTCGCGCGCGTGGGGCATAGCCGATCCGGCCAAAGGCATCGCCAACCGTCCCGACACGAAATTCAACCTCGGCTCGATCAACAAAATCTTTACGCATGTCGCCATCGGACAGCTCGCCGCGGCCGGCAAGTTGTCGCTCGGCGACACCATCAGCAAACATTTGCCGAGTCTGAATGTCCCGTCAGCCGACAAGATCACCATCGAGCAACTTCTTCAGCACCGTTCCGGACTCGGCGACATCTTCGGACCGAAGTTCATGGCCTCGCATGCATCGATCCGGACGCTGTCGGACTACATGCCCCTGTTCGCCGGAGCGCCGCTTCAATTCGAGCCGGGCGCCGATCAGAAGTACTCGAACGCCGGCTTCGTCGTTCTCGGGCTGATCATCGAGAAAGTGTCCGGACAGAACTACTACGACTACATCCGCGATCACATTACGAAGCCGGCGGGGATGACCGACACCGCGTCGTACGCGGTCGATGAGAACGTCCCGAACTGCGCCGTCGGACTGACGAAGCGCGGACCCGATGGCCCACTCGACAAGCGACAGAACAACATCAATACGTTGCCGGCGCGCGGCAGCTCAGCAGGCGGCGGCTACTCGACCGCGGCGGACTTGCTTCGATTCTCGCAGGCACTGCTCGCCGACAAACTGCTGCCGAAGCGCTGGACCGATTGGGTGTTCAGCGGCAAGCTCGACGCGCCCAGCCACCGCAACATCGGCGTCGCCGGCGGCTCGCCTGGAGTCAACGCCGTTCTTGAGATCGAGCCGCCGTACACGGTGATCGTCATGTCGAATTTCGATCCGCCGGCGGCGATGGAAGTCGGCGCCGAAGTGCGCAAAATCCTCGGGCTCGGCGGAATGGGACGCAGGCAGCGGCGCGGTGCTGAAGGGCCGGGCGAAGTGATGATCCACGGCAAGGTCCAGCTTCCGATGGACCTCACGCGCCACGTGCCGGTCATCGAGGCCAAGGTCAACGGAAAAGGTCCCTTCCGCTTCCAGGTCGACACCGGCTACGGCGGCATGCTCCAGGTCACGCCCGCAGTCGCGAAGACGCTGGAGTTGCCGGTGATCGGCGAATCGATCGGCGGCGATCCGAGCGGCAAGAATCAGCGGACGATGCGCGTCCTCAGCGCGGAATCGGTCGACGTCGGCGACGTGCATTTCGGCCAGGTCGAAGCCGTCGAAGGCGGTCCGCACTTCGAAGGAATCGACGGCGTCATCGGCCTGCAGCTCTTCAACGGTCTGATCGTCACCTTCGACTATCCGAACAGCCGTTTCAATGTCGACGGAGGCGCACTTCCGGCGGCAGACGGCGCGAAGATCCTGACGTATCGCGTCGAGCACGGCGTTCCCAATATCGACATCGACGTGGCCGGCCAGAAAGTTAAGACGGACATCGACAGCTGCAGTCCCGCGCTCCTTTCGATGCCGCTGTCACTCGCGAAATCGCTTCCGCTCACGAGCGAGCCGCAGGTGGTCGGCCACGGCCGCACGCCCGGCAACGAGTTCGACATCTACTCCGCCCCGATGAGAGGCGAAGCACACGTCGGCGCGATCACGCTCACCGATCCGCGCGTCGATTTCGTCGACCTTTTCCCCGTCGCCAACCTCGGCTTCCGCTTCCTGAAGGATTACGCGGTCACGTTCGATCCCGCCAACCACCGGGTGCGGTTTGTGAAGTAAGGGAGTGGGGTTAGGGTGTAGGGCGTAGGAGATGTTCTCCCACACCCCACTTCCTACTCCCCACACCCACATGCGCACCATTCGGAAGCAATACCGCGCCATTCGCGACGACATCGGCGAGCTGCATACGTGGCGGCCGTTGCCGAATGATCAGATTCAGCAGATCGATCCGTTTCTGTTTCTCAATCATCATGGGCCGCAGCTGTATCCGCCGCGGAATCGCGGGCTGCCGTTCGGGCCGCATCCGCATCGTGGCTTCGAGACGGTGACGTTTGTCGTGGAAGGATCGCTGACGCATCGCGATACCGGCGGCCATGCCAGCGTCATCGAAAGGGGCGGCGTGCAGTGGATGACGGCGGGGCGCGGACTGGAGCATGAGGAAGTTTCACCGCCTGAGTTTCTCGAACGGGGTGGGCCGCTGGAGATCCTGCAGCTCTGGATCAATCTTCCGGCGAGGTTGAAATTCACCGAGCCGCGCTACGCCGGGTTGCAGAAGGACGAGATCGCGTCGTTCGAGAACGGCGGCGTCACCGTGAATCTCATCTCCGGCGACTGGAGCGGGCATCGCGGTCCGATCGAATCGATCACGGACGTGCACATGATGACCGTCGCGCTGACGGCCGGAAGCCGGATCGTGCTGCCTGCGCCGCGCGGACGGAACGTCTTCTTCTACATCGTGCGAGGGACGTTGACCATCGGCGAGGCGTTCCATCTCGTCGATTGGAATGATGACGGCGATGAGATCGAAGTTGAAGCGCTGACCGACGCCTTCATCCTCTTCGGTCACGCCAAACCGTACGGCGAGCCGGTCGTTGCGCACGGACCGTTCGTCATGAACACACGCGAAGAGATCGCGCAGGCGATTCGCGACTATCAGCTTGGGAAGTTCGGCGCGTAATTATCGGAGAGCGTTTGCAACCACGGCGCCGACGTCTTTGACCTGCTTGAGAAATGCCGAGGTCGAAAGCCAGCTCTGATCGGGGTAGTAGGCGAAGACCGGGCTGCCGCCGCGGATCGTGTCGATGATCTGCTGCGAAATCTCGGGGCGCACCGCCGGGCATCCCCAGCTGCGGCCGAGACGTCCGAGGACCTTGACGGCCTCATCGCTGACATAGGAAGCGCCATGCATGACGATGGCGCGGTCCCACGCCATGTCGTTCACGCCCTCTTCCAATCCGCGCAGACGAAGCGAGTAGCCGTTGCCGCCGTTGTAGGTATCGGCGGTGACGAAGAGACCGAGGCTGGTCGCCAGGCTGCCGGGGCTGTTGGAGAAAAAGTTCGCGACGTTGCCGCCGCTCGACTTGCCGTGCGCGACGAGCTCGCGGAAGAGAAGCTTGTGCGCGGCGAGGTCGAAGATGAACAGCCGCGGTTGTGACGACGGCAGCGAGTAGTCGATGACCGTCAACAGGTTTCGCTTCGGGACGAGCCCGCTATCGGCGGCGCGCGTCGCCGCGGTAAGCGCGAGCTTGAGCACGTCGGGCCGCAAGCCGGGGGCCTGAGTGACGAGCGAGGCAATCACACTGTCGGATGAGTCCGCCGCGCGCATCGGCACGGCAAACGCCACGGTTACGGCGATCGATAGGAGCAGTCGCTTCATTGAGGTTCCCGGACTTGGATTTGGACGGGGATGATAACAAATAACCGTCGAGAGTATTGCGTGAGCTGGTCGTCCCTCGTCCCTGCCTCACCGCGTCCGAACGCGCATCGCTGGATCGCCGAAGAGGATGAACGTTCGGCGGATGTCGGGCGTGAAGGAGCTCTTTTGCGCCGTTACGACGGCCTCGCCGAGGCGGATGTCGCCGCCGGCGAGAAGTGCGTGGAGCAGCGCTTCGTCCGCCGGGAGTTGCGCGTAGGGACTGGTCAGCGCTGACGATGCCCAGACCGCGACGGCGCCGTTCGGCGCGCGCTGCAACGCCTCGGCGAGGCTCTCCGTGTAGAGGTCGTGGAAGAATCCGTTGAGACATGTCATCGCGATGACGATCGGAGGCCGGTTGCCGCCCGCGAGATTCGCGACGTCGCCGCGGCCGAAGAACGAGACGTTGCTCCAGATTTCGACCGAACCGTGCCCGATGTAGTTGACGAGCAGCGCGTCGTTGAAGGCGGCCAGGAGTTGCTGCCGTGCGGCTGCGGCGCCGTTGGCCGAGGCATCGATGTCGATGACGTCGAAGCCCACCGGGATGATGCCTGCGACCGCGACGCTGTTCGCGTGGAAGTCGAGGGCCGCATCGGCGTCGCTGACGAGAACGATCTTTCGCGACGGCGGCTGCCCGTCAGTCTCATACGCGACGATCTTCGCGACCTCGGCCGCGACATCATCCGCCACGCGTGCGGAAAGCCGGCCGATCGGGATATCGGGCGCGCCGTCGTCATCAAAATCGGTGTACCATGTGTCGGAGGCGGTCAGGAGCAGGTCGGACATCACCAGCTTTGTCGGAACGAAATCGAAATCGCCGAGGCCGAGGTAGACGCGCTCGTCGAAGCTGGCATCACCGACCAGGAGCACATAACGCGGCGGTTTCTTCCAGCGCTTCGCGTTCAGTAGAAACGAGCGGATGGCCTGCGGATCCTTCGCGCCGTAATTGAACTCGTCGTAGACGTCGTCGATCTTCGCCACGATGACGCTGAGGCCCTGCGACTCCCGCAGTTTCACGAGCGGATCGAGCGCGCCGGCGAAGGACGGGTAGGTGATGATGACGACGTCCGCGCCGTCGGCCGCGGCGAGCGACGACGGTTCGTTGCGAACGATCGACGCGGGACTGGCGAGCTTCGATGATGCGGTCGCGATGATCGTCCGCGGTCCGCCGGCGGGCGCGATGAAGGTGACGTCGCCGTTCTCCGCGCGCAGCGGCACAACCCGGATGGGCGCGCGTTCGTCGGTGACGTCGACGATCTGGACGTCGTTCGTATCAAAGCCGGAAATCGACGTCTGCGTTCCTCCATCGACGACGGCGAGCAGGCGGTCGTCATCAGCAACGAGCGTGTGCGGATAGGTGATGGCGACGGAAACGACGGCGCTCACGTCCGCGTCACCCTTCAGTGCGGCGAGTGAAATTGTGTTGTCGCCCTCGACCAGCAATCCTGGCGGAACGTCGAATGTCGCCGAGCCGCGCGATAAGGCCGCGAACGTCATCTCGCCGAGGCGTTGACCATTGAGCGACACGGCCACGCGATGTTCGGCCTCAAAACCAACCTCGCTCGAGCCCAGCAAATCGACTGTGAGCGAGCCGCCGGACGTTGCGCGATCCAGATGCCGGATTTGCAACGTCTGCGTCGTCGATTTCGCCGGATCCGTGGAGACCAGCGGCCCGACGAAATTGTCGGCTGTGATATCGGCGGCCCAGGTGATGAAGTAATCCTTTTCGCGCCGTTCGGCCGTGGCCAGGAAGCTCGTGCGCGTGCTCGACGGCGCGGTCACGAGCGATGCGGAGTTCATGCGCAAGGAAGTGCCGGTCGCGGAAGCGAGCCAATAGATGCGCGTAGCGGTTGACGCGGTATCGAGGGCGCGGCCGTAGAAAAGGATCGCGTCGCCGTCAACGGAGAGCGGCACTTCCATACCGTCGGCGAAGAGATGGAGCGTTTGCAGATCCGCGTCTGCAGCGAGGCCGAGATCGGCGCGCGTCACGCGGTACAGGCCGTCCGATGCCACACCAATCTTGATGGCGTCGGACGCGGCGAGCTCCTTCTGCTTTTTGATCGCGTCTGCGAATGGAACGATCGCGCGGCGGCGATCGCCATTTGTGGCCACGTCCAACGTCGCGGGCCGAAGCCGCGTACGGACGGCGACGCCATCGCGCTGCACTGGATCGGCGAAGGTTTGAGAGACATTCAGTCGCGGATCGATCCGCCCCGGCCGCGGCGCGAACGGTCCGTGCCAGACGCCGTGACCGAAGAGATCGACGTCTTCGATCCACCACGCCTTCGCGTTCTTCGCGCGCGGGTCGCGATCGATCCAGCGATAGGTGTTACCGGCCGGCAGCGACGCTCCGGCCACCATGAACGCCGCGCCTGCGATGAGAGCGCGCGACGCCGGCACACGACGGCCGTCACCGTCATCGCGCGCGATGCGGAAGCCGAGGTTGTGCGTCTCGCGCGCGGTCGACCACTCCAGAAGCGTTCGGTTACTGTCGTGCGTAGCTACGGCGTCGAGATGATCGACGGCGGTCGGCGCGAACGTCGACGCGAAGAAATCGTCGGCGATCGTCTGCGCGGCAGCGTTGCTCTGCATGCCGATCCCGACGAAGCCGGCTGTTGCGATCATGTTGTCCGTGCTGGACGCGACCGTGACGCCGTTGACGTCTACGGACTTCGACGCGTTCTTCAGCGAGAAAACGATGCTCGTCGCGGAATTCAGCGTGATGGCGACGGTCGCCGTCGCAATCGTCGTCGGCGTACCACCCATCCATCGGATCAGGGTGAGGTTATTCGCTCCGCCCGCCGCGAGCCGCACCGAATAGGCCTGCTGCAGATTCACCAAAGCGCGGCCGTAGAGGTCGATGAAGTTGTTCGCGTTCGTATTCGTAAAGGTGACCGTCACGCCGACCACGACCTCGGCCGCCGTAGCGATGGTGCCGTTGGTATAGACATTCCAATCCGTTGCACCGGCGTTGCGCGCATTGTCGGCCGCGGCGTTGATGGTGATGCCGTTGTTGCCCGCTTGACGTGTCCACGCGCCGCCAGTATCCGGCGTGTGCGCTTCGAGCAACGTATTGGCGTTGACGGTGAAATGGTCCTGCACGAAGGTCGTCTGAGCAGCCGCGGGCCAGGCCGCAGCGAACGCGGCCGCGCAGAGAACTGCCGGTGCGAGACGACGGAGCATGTTATTTGGAGGTTCAACACCTCCAATGCCGGTTCCCTTCCGCGGATCGGATGACAATGCGCTCCGAGGATTGCTGATGAAACTACCCAGGTGACCGTGAGTGCAAAATCCAATCCCTTCAGCGTGTTCTAATCCGCGATTCATGTACGAGCACCGCACCGATCGACTTCTCACGCGCGTCCAGTTTGCGTGGCGGGTCGCAGGCCACTTCGGCTACTCGATCCTCGCCTGCGCGATCGCTCTGAGCACCGGAGTGGTCGGCTACCACCTCCTCGCGCACCTTCCGTGGATCGATTCGCTGCTGAATGCGTCGATGATCCTCGGCGGCATGGGTCCGGTCGACCCGCTCAAGACGAGCGGCGCGAAAGTGTTCGCGTCGCTGTACGCCCTCTTCTCCGGCCTCGTTTTCATCGGAGTCCTCGGGCTGCTGCTCGCGCCGTTCATCCATCGTGTGATGCACAAGCTGCACATGGATTACAAGGACGACGGCGACTAGTGGCGCTCACCGCGACGATGTACCGCTTCGCGATCCAACTCTCGGATGTGGATCGCGGCGTCTACGAGACGTTCGATCTGACCGTTGCGCGGCAGCCGTCCGAGACCGCCGAGTACATGCTGACGCGCGTGCTCGCGTATTGCCTCGAGTACACGGAAGGAATCGCGCTGACCGAGGGCGTGGCGTCGGGCGACGAACCGGCAGTGCTGGTGCGCGATCTCACCGGACGCATCACCGCGTGGATCGAAGTCGGCGCGCCCGACGCCGACCGCCTGCATCGCGGCAGCAAACTGGCCGGCCGCGCCGCCGTTTACACGCACCGCGATCCGTCCATGGTCCTCAATCAGCTCGCCGGCAAAAAGATTCATGGCGGCGATGAAATCCGCATCCACTCATTCGGCCGCGGTTTCATCGAACGCGTTGCCGAAATCCTGCCGCGCCGGGCGTCGATCTCACTGACGATCACTGAACGGCAGCTCTACCTCGACGTCGATGGCCAGTCATTTTCGACGACGGTCGAGGAGCGGAGGGCGGCATGAGCTATTGCGACATCGCGCCCGGCCATCCGTTTCACGGGCCGTATCACGATGAGGAGTACGGCTTCCCGATTGCGGACGACAACGCGCTTTTCGAACGGCTCGTGCTGGAGATCAATCAAGCGGGTCTGTCTTGGCTGACGATCCTGAAAAAGCGCGAGCACTTCCGCGCCGCGTTCGCGGACTTCGACGTCGACCGCGTGGCCCGCTTCACCGAGAAACGGCGCGAACGTCTGCTCAACGACGCCGGCATCATCCGCAACCGCCTCAAGATCGACGCCGCGATCGAGAACGCCCGCCGCATCGTCCAACTCCGCAAATCGCACGGCAGCTTCGCCGCCTGGCTCGACGCGCATCACCCCCGGACCAAAGAGGAATGGGTCCGCCTCTTCAAGAAAACCTTCGTCTTCACCGGCGGCGAGATCACCAGCTCCTTCCTCCTGAGCTGCGGCTACCTGCCCGGCGCGCACGACGCGTCGTGCCCGGTATTCGCGAAGATCGCGAGGCTCGGGCCGGCGTGGATGCGCATGCACGACGGTTGAACCACAGAGACACAGAGGACACAGAGATTTTCTCAGTGTCCTCTGTGCCTCTGTGGTGAAATTGGCAACTCAGGAGGTCGCTCCATGGGCCGTTCACTTTTCGCGAAACTGCATCGCCGATTTGGACGCCGCATCGGCGGCGAGGAACGGCGGCAGCGTGCGGCCGCGCACTACGAACGGTTGCGCCAGGCGATGCCGGTCGGTCTCGTCGGCGCGCCGCAGCGGATCGCCTCCACCGCTCCGCGCGTGGCCATCCTCGGCGCGGGATTCGCGGGTGTCAGCGCGGCGTGGTTCGCGGCGCGGGCGGGATTCGCGGTCACGCTGATCGAGCCGCGGGTGGTGGGCGGACGGGTCTCGTCGACGCACACGCTCGTTCCGGGACGCATCCTCGAAGCCGGCGCGGAGTTGATCGGCACCAATCATCCGCTCTGGCTCGACCTCGCCAGACATTTCGGATTCGCCATGAGCGTCGTCTCCTCCGAGGAGAATTACGCCGCGGCGGGATTGGAGATGCCGCTGATCCTCGACGGACGCCATCTCACGCCGTCTGAGCAGGAAGCGCTGCACGATGAGATGGACCAGGTGTTCCAGCTCTGGGGCGAGGCGTCGAAGATCGTTCGCAATCCGTGGATGCCGTGGACGACCGACGGCGCCGCCGCGCTCGACGCAGAATCGGTCGCATCGAAGATCCCCGCCAAAATCGGCGAGCTGGCGCGCAAGGCCATCCTGCTCGAGTTCGAGCTCGACAACTGCATTCCGACGGAGCAGCAGAGCTGGCTCGGCGCATTGGCGCAATTAGCAGTCGGCGGCGGGTACGAGTTTTTCGAGGAGACGGAAGTCTTCCGCTGTTCTGCCGGAAATCAAGCGCTGGCGCGGCGGCTGGCTGCGGGTCTCGATTTGAATCAGGGCCGCGCCACGAACATCCACACCGGCAACCGCATCTTCATCGACATGGAGGGCGGCGCGAAAGACGGTCCCTTCGACTACGTCGTCGTGGCCGTTCCGAGCGTGGCCATGGAAAAGATCACCATCGACGGCAAGCCGTTTCCGTATCGCGCCATTGCTCACGGTCCGGCGGTCAAATATCTGTCCGCCGTCGAGCGCCGCTTCTGGATTCCGGACGGCGTCGCGCCGAGCGGCATGTCGGATCAGCTCGGGATGATGTGGGAGGGCACCGACAACCAGATGGACACCGCGCCGTTCGACGTGAGCGTCTTCGCCG
>DATART010000152.1:0-5525 GCA_036264035.1 Thermoanaerobaculia bacterium
AATCTGGTGCCGCTGACGGTCGCGCTCGTGGCGATGCTGGTCGTCACCGCCGTGGCGCTATGGCTCGCGATGCGCCGCGGTTCGTATTTCATCGCCATCCTCGGATTGATCGGCGGCTTCGCGGCACCGTCGCTGCTCGGATTCAGCGAACAGCCGGCGGAGCTCTTCGCCTATCTCTTCATCCTGAACGCCGCGATCTCGTGGCTCGCCTTCCGGATGCGTTGGCCGCTGCTGATCGCGCTGAGCGTCCTCCGCATCACGATTTACGAATGGACGTGGGTGCTGCAGTCGCTGACCGATTCGCAGCTCTGGCTCGCGGCGCTGATCTTCGCGGCCTTCGCCATCGTCGCGGCCGCGCCGTTCTGCTATCGCAGCTGGTACGACTATCCGCCGCGATTCCGCTACGTCGCTGCGGTTGCCGTGCTCCTGCCGCTGCTGTTCGCGTTCTTCATGGCGGCGAATACCAACTACGGCGCGCACGTCAACGTCCTCTTCGGATTCCTGTTCGTGATCGCGGTCAGCCTCTTCGCCATCGTCTGGCGCGGCGGTCCGGTCTGGCTGCACATCGCCGGCGGAATCGCCACGCTGCTCACATTCGGAATCTGGTTCTGGCACTGGTGGAGTCAGCTGAACGCGCCCGGCTCGTGGCCCGCGGGGCCTGTACCCGGACTGGTGCTCACGATCGCAATCTGGACCGCGCTTTTCATCGCGCTCTATCTGATCCGGACGACGATCTTCGCCACGCTGCTCTTCGCCGTCTTCATCGGCATGGCCTACCGGCAGCCGGAGGACGGCGCGACGCTGATCGTCGCGATGACCGGCTTGCTGCTCGCGGTACTGGCCACGTTCATTCGCCGCCGCGACGCGATCCTCGGCGCGATCGCCATCGCCATCGTGGCCAAGGCCGTGATGGTGCTCAACCCGCTGTCGCTGTTGTACGCCACGCAGGTCTCGCACACACTCAACCCGCCGCCGATGCCGTGGCTGGTGCTGATCGCGTTCGCGATTCTCTTCGCGGCGCTCTTCGTACTCGCAGCGAAACTTGGCCGCCCGCTCTTCAACGTCATCGCCGTCGCGTTCTACGCCTGGATGCTGATCACCGTTTATGCGCCGACCGTCACGACGCTGCTCGCCTTCGCGATCCTTCCGTACGCGCTCTTCGCCGTCTACGCGTTCTTCGCGCGATCATTCCTCGCGGACGTTGCGCTCGTCGTAGCCAGCGTCGTCTTCTTCCTGAGCACGACGACGGCACTGCACACGTTCGCAGGAGCGGTTCCGCTGATCGAAGCGGCCGTTCTGTTCGCGCTGCTGTGGCGCGAAGGTCGCGAGGAGCCGCGATTCACGCTGCTGGCGATCTCTGCACTGGCGTTCTTTAACGCCGCGTTGCCGCTGCTACTGCCGAAACCGTTCATCGTCATCGTGCTGGCGCTCGAATCGCTGGCGCTGCTCTGGCTCTTCACGCGCAACGCCTACCGCGGGTTTCTGGTCTGGAGCATCGGACTGGCGATCGGGCTATCCATCTGGATCACGCTCGATCCGACGATCTATACCTACGTCGATACCTACAAGTTCTTCGGCTACATCCTTGGCTTCGCGGTCGCGATCTGCGGCGGCATCATGCTGCTCGCCGCGTACCTGACGCCGCGCGATATGCCGCGCCTTGCCCTGCTCTTCTCGCTGCTCGGACTGACCGAGTCGTGGTACCTCATCACGATCATCATCTCGAACATCTTTCACTCCGCCGGCGTCGCCTTCAACGTCGGCTTCATGAACTTCTCGCCGTTGGAAGACGTGACCTACACGATTGCCTGGATCATCTCGGCGACCAGCCTGCTCTTCATCGGACTGCATTGGGACTGGCAGGGCGCGCGCGTCGGGGCAACAGGCCTGCTGCTGCTATCGATCGCGAAGTGTTTCCTGCACGACGTGATCCGCCGCGGCGATCCGTACCGCGACTATTCACTTGTCGCCGTAGCCATATCGCTGCTGATCGCAGGCATCCTGCTGCAGCGATATCGCGTTCATCGAACTGCCGCGATCTCCTACTGATCAAACCCTCGCCATGGCCATGTGGCCCGCGCCGCCGATGCGCAACTTGTCGGTGCGGCCGGCGAAGTAGCGCGCGTTCAGCGCGTCCGCGCCGAAATCTTCGACCGAGGAGAAGCCGAGCTGGCGCAAGTCGCGCGTGAGCGTTTCCGGATCGAGAAACGTTTTCCACGGCTCGCCGAGGGCAGCCACGCGTTTGGCTATCCGCCAGAAGATCAGCCGCGCCGTCCAGCCGAGCGATTCCGGCGGGACGGCATAGTCGAACGCGACCGCGCTTTTCCCCGGCAGCGACGCGATGAAGCGGAACGTTGCGTCAATCGCGGGCCGCTCGAGGTACGGGACGACGCCGAGCCAGGAGAAGAACGCGGGCGCTGTCGTATCGAAGCCCGCGCCGCGCAGCGCGTCATCGAGCTTCATCGCCGTGAAATCAACCGGCACGAACGTGAGCCACGCCGGGATCTCAACGCCGCCGTGCTCCAGCCGCTGCCGCTTGATCGCCTGCGTATCAGGATGATCGACCTCGAACACGCGCAGCTCCGGAAACGGATTGCGATACGCGAATGTATCGAATCCCGCGCCAAGGACGACGTACTGCCGCACGCCGCCGGCCACCGCCGCCGCCAGCGCATCCTCGGCGAACCGGCTGCGCATAACGAAGAACGCGCGCAGGTACGGTCCAAGCATCGTCGCCTCATGCACCGGCGGATTCGTTCGCAGCTCGTGCGCGACCTCCGGGCGAATGACGCGCAACGCGATCGGATCGTCGAGCACCAGCGGCCGGTCGCGCACCTGATGCGCCGCCCGCCGCTCCGCAACTCTGTCCGCAGTCCGGCTCGCCTGCCCTTCCTTCATGCCGCGATTGTAGAAGGCCGTGCGCATCGCTCGCTAAACTTGCCAAAATGGGAAATATGGGAGAATCATTAAAAGTTGAGCGGATCATGAAAGCACGGACCATGAAGCCACGAACGCGGCCTTCCTCGGATATCAAAGACCACTGGCGGGACGTCGTTGCTGACGCGAAGGCGAATGGAGAAGTCTTCGTCACTCACTACAATCGGCCTGAAGTCGTTGTCGTTTCCATCGATCGCTACTCGAAACTAACTTCTGACGCCGCGGCTAACGATCCGTTGTCGGCGCTACGGGCGGAATTCGATCGGGAGCTGGCGTATCTCCGCGAGCCTGGAGCCGGCGCTGAGCTGCGCCGTCTTTTCGTCAACGCGACGCCTCAGGATCTCGCTGATGCCGCAAACGCCGCTCTCCATCGTAAGCCGTGACGAACGTTGCACGCGACGAGGCATTTATCTTCGTGCTGGCCGGCGTCAACGGAGCTGGTAAGAGCTCGATCGGAGGAGCTTTTCTCGGCGCCAATCAGCGCGAATACTTCAACCCTGATGACGCGGCGCGCCGAATCAGGAAGATGACGGACGCGCCCATCGACGAAGCGAACGCGCTTGCTTGGCAGGAGGGAAAAATGCGGCTCGAAGCTGCAATCCACACCCGCCGCACCTACGCCTTCGAATCGACCTTGGGAGGCGATACGATCCCTCGCCTTCTTCGAGAAGCAGCGGAAACGGGACTCAAGGTCATGGTCTGGTTCGTCGGGCTGTCGACGCCAGAACAACACATCGCCCGAGTGCGCGCCCGCGTTGCAAGCGGCGGACACGATATCCCCGAAGAAATGATCCGGCAGCGCTGGGACACGTCGCGGCGCAATGTCATCGCGCTGATGCCGTTCCTAGCCGACCTGTGGGTGTTCGACAACAGTCAGGAAGGTGATCGCTCAGGCGAAACGATCCCGCCACCGAGAGAGCTTCTGTGCTGGAGTGACGGAGCGATTGTCAGTCCGGATGCTGAGGCCTTGGCAACGACACCCGAGTGGGCCAAACCGATCGTAGCGCGTGCACTTCAGCTTCAACGCGCGGCGAAGTGACGATCGTTCAGCACTGCAAGAGCGGGTGCATGCGCGCAAGTCTCTTCCTCATGGCGATGCTCCTCGCCGCATGTCACACTGATCTTCCGATGACTTCTTCGTCAAGCCAGCTTCCGCGAATCAGCGTGACCAGCGATGGCGGGATCACCGGCCGCGGCGTCGGCGGTATCGTCATCGACAACGGCCAGGTGACGGCGACTCTGCAACAGAAGTCGTGCAGCGGCGCGCTGACAGCCGCCGAGCGCGAAAAGCTGCAGAAACTGATTGCAGTCGGGGATTCGAACCCGAAAGGTCACGGACATCCCGATCAGATCCGCTACACGCTGACCGACGGCAATCGCATGGCGACGTGGTACGGCGAGGATGCGCCGAAAGAGATCGCTCCTCTCTTTCACCTTCTGTGGCAAATCCGCCAGCGCGTACTGGCGACGTGCTAGGCCGGCGAGACGGCGGCGCTCCGTCTTCGGATAACAAAAAACGCCCCGCGGTGTCGCCACCGCGGGGCGTTTCTATTAAGAAATGATTACTGCACGTTCAGCGCGAAATCGTCGAGCACGAATGACGTCTGCAGCGAGGCATCTTCGGAGCCGACCAGGTAGACCTGAATGGTCTGGCCCTTGTACGCGCTGACGTCGAAGGTCTTCTGCACGTAGCCGGTGTTCTTGTTGAGATTCGAATAGGTAGCCAGCGTCGTCAGAACGGCGCCGCTGCTGTTGCGGATCTGCACCTGCAGTGTATCGAAGGCGCTGGTGGTGGTCGTTTCCGCGGTGTCGATGTGCAGCCAGAAGGAGAGCGTGGCCGTGGTCGCCGTCGAGGCGATGGTCACCGTCTGCACGATGTTGTCGCTATGCGTCGAGCCGTAGCCGCAGAGCCACGCCTTCCATGTGCCCGCATGCGCAGCCTCGCCGGTGGAGCTGTCGACCACACCCGCCGTCGTCGTCCACGGCGCGGTGTTGGTCGAGCCGTTTTCGAAGCCGGGGTTGCCGATCAGTTGCTGCGATCCGCTGTTGGAGACTGTCACCGTCACCGTTGACGACGTTCCCACGTTGTTCGCCGCGTCATACGCCTTGGAGGTGATGGTGTGCGAGCCGTTCGCGGCGGTGGTCGTGTTCCACGAATACGTCAGCGATGTCGCGTTCGTATTCGACGTCTTCAGTGTGCCGTCGATGTAGATCTCCATCTTGGTCACGCCGACGTTGTCCGACGCGGTGGCAGTGACGTTGATGGTGCCGCTGACGGTGGCGCCATTCGCGGGAGCGGTGACCGAGGTGGTCGGAGGCGTGGTGTCGGCCGTGCCGCCGGTCGTCACCTGCAGCGACACGTCGTCGATACGGAAGAACGTGGTCAGCGAAACGTCGGTGGTCGCCCGGAACTGCAAGGTGATCGTCGAGCCCTTGTAGCTGAGCAGATCGATCGCCGCCGGCTGGAAGTAGACGCCGTTCGTGTTGCTCGACGACGTCGAGTTCAGATTGCTCAGCGTGAGCTTCGTGGTGGTGGTGCCGGAAATGACGTTCACATAGAGGAAGTCGTACGCGGTGCCTGGGCTTTC
>DATART010000179.1:0-1781 GCA_036264035.1 Thermoanaerobaculia bacterium
AAGGTAGCGGCGACGGAACGACAAAGATCCGGAACGCGGACAACGTCACCGACGGCAATCAGGGCCGCAATCAGATCGAGTTTGGCCAGGGCGGCGTCGTTCATCAGGCCGAAGCTGACGAGTTGCATGTGGGCTTGCTCAAGCTCCTGTAGCCCTTCCTCGTACTGGCCGCTCTCCACTTTCAGGGCTGCGAGCGCCCAGAGAATGCGGGCTCGCTCAGCCGGAACGTCAAGGTTTGTGACGACAGCAAGGGCATCAGCATAGTAGGCGAACGCCTTTTCAAAACGACCAAGCCGCGTGTAGCAGGATGCAGCGTTGGCCAGCGCCACCGCGATCATCCACATCTCTTTTGCCGCGCGCGCTTCGGCGACCACCGTTTCGAAAATCGGGACCGCTTCCGCATAGCGGTCAGCACAGTAGAAACTCCCCGCTTCCGCGACGCGCGCCGAGAGATACCGTTGTTTGTCGCCATATTGCGCGAACGTGCAGGCCGCATGGCGAGCAAGGTGCGCTGCCTCGTCAAACCTTTCCATCTCGGAATAGACCGTCGCGCGCACATATTCAGCGATCGCCAGGTCGAACGGTTCGACGTGATCGTCCGAATCAAACGCTGATTCCGCCCGGTTGAGTGCTTCTTCAGCGTCTTTGAATCGTCCGACGCAGCGCAATGCAATCGCGCGCTCCTTCCACGCCGTCGCCACGTACCAGGCCGACCGCGCCTGCAAATTTGCGGGGAGCTTGTCGATGATGTTCAGCGCGGTATCGGCGAGGACGAGGCCGAACTGCGGCTGGCGCTCGTGCATGCCGTTGGCAACTTTGCAGAGCAGGCGGATCACGGCCAGCGTGTAAAAGCGAGGGTCGTCGTCGATGCGCGCGGCGCGAAAGCGGATGGCCGAATCGACCAGCGGCAGCACCAGCTCGCGGGCGTGGGCGTCGGCGGCGGCGATGGCGCGGGCGTGATCGAGAAGTGCAGGCGGCGCGTCGCGGCGGACCGGCATTGACTCGGCCATCGCCCAGGGAAGCGGATCGTGGAGAGCGATATCGAAGGCTTCGATGACCTCGAGGGTGCTGCGGCAATCGCCGCATGCGGCCACGTGCTGCTCGACTCCTTCGCGGTCATCGATAGCGTCGGGGCGTAACGCGTAGGTGGACAGTTCGTCTTCGGTGTAGTGACTCATGATCGTGAACGGGTTATGGAGCTGTAGATCTGCCGCGCGCGTTTGCGGCACGACGACAACAGTTGCCACACGTATGCAGGAGACGTGTCAAGCTCCTGCGCGATGGATTCCGCGCTCTCATCGCGGAGGTAGTAGCGGCGCAGCGTCTCGCTGCATTTGCCACCGAGGCGGGCCAGGGTCGCGCCGAGGCTGAGGCGGAGCGCCCATCGCTCCAGTTTCGCGGCCTCGTCGTCGCTCGGCGTCAATTCGTGATGCGGCAAAAGCGGCTCCTCATGTTGCCGTTTCCGCCAGTAGTGCTTGCAGGCGTTGTTGATCGAGCCGATCAGGAAGGCCTTTATGTCGTAGGCGTCGGGCTGCCGCTCGAGGAAGGAGGCGAAGATGTCGTGGACGAGCGCTTCGGCGTCGCACTCGGGGACGCGATATCGATATTGGGCGATCGCGCGCAGCAAGCTCTCGTGCTCGCGATACACGGCATCGAGAGGATGCGCAGTCGAGATTTCGGACTGATCGTTCGTCACCGTCGCCCACCACAAGTGTGCGCTCTTTGCGGATCTTCCAGAAAAATAACCTACCTGCGGTCGCGGAGCCGCTCGACGGCGACGG
>DATART010000196.1:0-4091 GCA_036264035.1 Thermoanaerobaculia bacterium
CGTCGCTGAACGCGTCGCTGCGCGCGAAGGCCAGCGATCCGCCCTGCACGTCACTATGTCCACCGAGGTATTTCGTGGTCGAGTGCATGACGACGTCGGCGCCTTGTTCGATCGGACGCTGCAACGCCGGCGTGGCGAACGTCGAATCCGCGATCAACATCGCCTTCGCGCCATGCGCGATCGACGCAAGCTCGGCGACGTCGACGATCTTCATCAGCGGATTCGACGGCGTCTCGCACCAGATCGCGCGCGTGTTCGGCCGCACGGCGGCGCGGACTGCGTCGAGATCGTCCATCTGCACGAGATCGGACGTCACGCCCCACCGCGGCAGATACTCCGCCGCCAGCGCACGCACCCCGTAGTAGCCGTCGTCCGGAAGAATGAGATGCGACTCCGTCGGAAGCGACTGCATCACGCACGTGATCGCCGCCATGCCCGATGCGAATGCCATCGCATGCGACGCGGAATCGATCGCCGCGAGCGCATCCTCCAGCTTCTCCTGCGTCGGATTCCCGTCGCGGATGTAGCTGAACCCATGCGACGGCGCACCGTCCACCGTGCGCTGGAATGTCGTCGACAGATGGATGGGCGGCGAGATCGCGCCGGTCTCGCCGTCCGCGCCCGCCCCCGAGTGAACCGCCTTCGTTTCAAATCGCATCCGCGGAGGATACGACTACAAGCGCTCGGCGCCGTCGAGCTTCCCGAGATCGCGATCAAAGGTTCCGAGCGGAAGGTGTCCTTCCTTGCGCGCGATTTCGAGGACGAGGCAATCCGAGAAGCCGACGTTTGTCTGACGATAGAGGTCGAGCGCCGCTCCGACTACGTCCGCCTCCTGCAAAGTTACCGTCTCGTGGTTGAGCAGCAGATCGACGATCTCCTCGATCTCAGAGGAGTCAAATTGGTACGTTCGCTCGAGGACCCAGAGAGTTTCCGCGAGCACGAGGTGAGAAACCCATATGCCCTTCTGCACGAACGCGTCCGCCACGGCCGCCTGTCTTTCCTCCTCGCGGCTAAAAATCCGCACGAGCACGTTTGTGTCAGCGGCGTGCATGCTTTTCGGCGAGATGGTCGCCAATCGCCTGTTTCAATTCTTCGAGCGTGTGGTAACGCACCGGCCGGTCTGCGAACAGCAGGCGATGAATATCGTCAAACGAATACTTGCCCTTTCTCCGGACGACTGCGGTGTTGTCCTTCACCTCCCATTCCAGAACTGATCCCGCGATAAGTCCTAACTGGCTTCTTACCTCGGCAGGCACGGAGATTTGGCCCTGCGCAGTAATTTTCGATTGCGGAAGGGCCTTCGTTTGCGGCTGCGGAAGAGGCTTCAATTTCGCGCGAGATTTTGTTGGGGAAGGGGCCTTCTGTTTCGGCGGGTACTTCGATTGCGGCAGCGACATAGTATGGTCATAGTACCACGGTAATGCAAAGCGGCCTTCTCCGGCGCCCTGGCGCGGGAGAAGGCCCGCAACCTCAGTGCCGGACGCCGCCATTCGGATCGATCCCGATACCGTCATCGCCCGCGACCGCGGAATGCCGGATGCCGTTTGGGTCGATACAGACTCCCTGATCGGCCACTGCGGCATGCACACCGTTCGGATCCACGCCGAGACCCTTGTCACCATTCACTGCCAGTACAGCGGAGAAGAGCGCTACTGTAAAAAGAACCCGTAAGACTTTCATCGGTTTCTCCTTTCAGAGAGCAGTACGTCCGGGCGATTCTGCAGTTTGCGCAATACACACCTTCGAAACAGGTGCGTCACCGGGACGAATCTGCGGACATCTGCGTTCATCTGTGGATGAACGGTTCTTTCTCCAGCGTCGCTGTCACGATCTCATTCCGTTTCGTAAGGAGACGCGTCAGGTACTTCGTCATGACCAGCCGGTCGACGATCGCGCCGAGCACTCCCAATGGCGATCGAAACACCAGCACGTCCGTCATCCGCGTTCCTTCCTCGCACTCCTCGAAGTAGTGATCGTGGACGAATGAGCCGAACGCGCCGCGGACCATCGCATCCTGAAAGTGACGCGGACGGTTGTACGCAGTGATCGCCGACGTGAACCGCTGACGGATTCCGAAGTGCCGTCCCTCCCACGTCACCTCTTCGCCAAACCCGATCAGCCCCGACGTCCTCCCCGCCACCGCCCGCTCGCCCGTCTGCGCCATCGACTCGAGATGAAGATCGAGATCGCGCGATGCGTCGAAGCATCGCTCCGGAGTCGCGCGAATCGTCGTCACGATCGTGATCGTCGTCATGCGGAGGCCTCGCGACCGCAACGTATACTCCCGCTCCACATGGGCCGCATCCACCTCGGCACGATCTTCGGGACCACGATCACTCTCGATTTCAGCTTCCTCATCCTGATCGTCTTTTTCGTCATGACCGACATCCAGCAGGCGGGGATGCGTTACGCACTGCTCTGGGTTCCCGTCCTGCTGGTCAGCATTCTCTGGCATGAGCTGGCCCATGCCGCCATGATCGGCGCTCTCGGATTCGGATCGAGCGCGATCATCCTCGAAGGAATCGGCGGCGCCACCTACAACGAGCGCCGCGCCAGGCCGTGGCAGGACCTGCTCATCAGCGCCGCCGGACCCGCATCCAGCTTTCTACTGGCGTGGATCATCAACCTGATCGTCGAAAACGTTCCGGGCGCGACCCGCGATCCCTTCCTCTTCGCGCTTCTGCCGCTGATGGCGCGCGCCAACTTCTGGTGGGCCATCTTCAACCTCCTGCCGATCGGACCGCTGGACGGCAACGGCATCCTCCGCAACTTCTTCCGGCTTTTTCTTCGCGAGCGGCCGGCGTTCATCATCTCCATCTGGATTTCGATGCTGGTCGGACTCGGCGTTTTCATCCTCAGCCTCATCGGCCGGCAGATTTTCATCGCCATCCTCGTGGCCTGGTACGTCCGCACGAGCTGGATGCAATGGGAGTTCTTCCGCTCGCACAATCGCACCGATTAAACGACGGGACGGAAATTCACCTAAAATAGCCCGACCAACCTGCATGGAAGTTCAACATCCCCCGCATCTCGCTAACGCTCGAAGCGCGCTCGCGCGCTGGTTGCGCGGCGGCCGCACGCGCGCTTCGCACGAGTCGCTCCGGACGACTGTGGCCATCCTCCGCGCGCAGCAGGAGGCCACGCTCGACGGCATCCTCGTCGTCGACGACCGCGGCTCCATCCTTTCGTACAACCGGCGCTTCCTCGAGATGTGGGGCATCCCCGAGGACGTAGCGAACGGCGCGGATGACAACGAACTGCTCGGATTCGCCTCCGAAAAAGTCGAGGACTGGGACGAATTCATCGAGCTGGTCAACTACCTCTACACGAACCCCACCTCGGTCCGCGGCAACGACACGGTCTACATGAAAGACGGCCGCGTCCTGTCGCGTGCCTCGGTGCCGATCGTCTCCGGCGAAAAGATCCGCGGGCGGGCGTGGTACTTCCGCGACGTCACCGAGACCGTGCGCAACGAGCGGATGCAGGCCGCGCTTTTTCGCATCGCCACGCTCAGCCGCGAGGCGCGCAACCTCGACGAGTTCTACGGCGCGGTTCACGGCATCGTCAACGGCCTCATGGAAGCGACCTACTTCTACATCGCCGAGTACGACGCCGCGCGCGACATCCTCACCTTCCCCTACTTCGTCGACAAATACGACGAAGCCCCAGTCGGCCGGCCGCCCGGACGCGGATTGACCGCCTACGTCCTGCGCACCGGCAAACCTCTGCTCGCGACGCCGCAGGAGTTCGACGATCTCAAGAAGAGCGGTGAAGTCGAATCGATCGGAGCTCCCTCGGTCGATTGGCTCGGCGCGCCGCTCGCGACCGGCGACCGTACCTGGGGCGTCATCGGCGTGCAGACCTACGACGAAGGCGTCC
The DNA here is from genome assembly GCA_036264035.1 of Thermoanaerobaculia bacterium. Taxonomy (GTDB): domain Bacteria; phylum Acidobacteriota; class Thermoanaerobaculia; order Gp7-AA8; family Gp7-AA8; genus JADGNZ01. The sequence continues at coordinate 3,880 of DATART010000196.1, forward strand.
GCTACACCGACCGCGATCGCGATCTCCTCGTCTTCGTCGCGCAACACGTCGCCTCGGCCGTCGAGCAAAAGCGCCAGGAAGACGCGCTGCGCGAAAGCGAACGCCGCTACCGGCAGATGTTCGAAAACAACCGCGCCGTGCAGATCCTGCTCGATCCCGCCAGCGGCCGCATCGTCGACGCCAACGTGGCCGCCGCCGAGTTCTACGGCTGG
>DATART010000232.1:0-5476 GCA_036264035.1 Thermoanaerobaculia bacterium
CGTGCGGAGTCGATGAGGCGTGCGATGCCGCGGGCGGCGGCGGGGGAGGTGGTGGCGGTGGCGGCGCGGAAACGACGAAGGCCTGGATCGGCTTGGTGATGATCTCCGGATTCTGCTTGACGTAAAGTCCGGCCGCGACGATGGCGCCGATGATGACGAGGTGCAGGATGGCGGAGATGAGCACCGTCACCCATCCACCTTTTTTCTTGTCCTTGCCAGCGGATTCGATCAGGACATCGTCAAACATGACTGCCACCTCGTCGGGATACTGCTGTGCTCTTCAGGGATGATGCCAAGTGAGGGGCGCGGGAGGGATTCCTCAACTCTATACAAAATTTACACGGGCGCCCACGCTTTTGCGCCTCGGCAGTGCGTACTATTGCCGGTCCGATGTCATCCATCGCAGAAACGGCTTCCGCCGGCGAGGCAGTCGGCCCGAGTGAGGCCGCCGCGCCACCGGCTCTCGTTCCCGTCGCGCCGGCCTTCCCCCTTCCCCTTTTCGACCGCGAGCTGAGCGCGCTGGCCTTCAACGGCCGCGTCCTGGCTGAGGCCCGGAACCCCTCGGTGCCGTTGCTGGAGAGGGTGAAGTTCCTCAGCATCTGCGCACACAACCTCGACGAGTTCTTCATGATCCGGGTCGGAGAGATCCGCGATCTGATCGCAGCAAATGTTGCCGGTGATTCACCGAATACCGGCTTGAAACGACTGCAGGCCGTGCGCGACGGAGCGCGATCGCTGTTGCGCGAGATCTACAAGTGCCTCGGCGACGAGCTGATGCCCGCTCTGCGCAAGGAAGGCATCCGAGTTGAGCGGGTCTCCGACCTCGGCAAGAAGGAGCGCAACTTCGTCGAGGAGTACTTCTGCCGCGATCTCGAACCGATCCTCACCCCGCTGGCGATCGATCCGGCCCACCCGTTTCCGTTCATCGCCAACCTCTCGCTGAATCTCGCCCTGCAGCTCGAGTCCGAGCGCGGGGAGCGGCATGTCGCCATCATCAAGATTCCCGAATCCGTCCCGCGTCTCGTGGCGATGCCGGAGAAGACGCGCTTCGTCCTGCTGGAAGACGTCATCTCCTCTCATGTCCATCGTTTCTTTCCCGGACTGAAAGTGCTGCGGTCCGCCGCGTTCCGCGTCATCCGCAACTCCGATCTCGACATCAAAGAGGAGGACATGCAGGACCTCCTGAAGAGCATCGAGAGCGAGCTGCGGCGGCGCGAGCGGCGCGAGGTCGTGTGGCTGGAGATCGAGCAAGGCATCGACGATCCGCTGCTGGCACTGCTGGCTGGTGCGACCGACTCGTCGCCTGACGACATCTTCTTCGCCCCCGGTCCGCTGAAGCTCGGCGACTTCCAGCAGATCCCCACGCAGATCGACAATCCTGCGCTCAAGGAGCCGCCGTTCAACCCGCGCATGCCGGCCGAGCTGGCGACCACCGACGACATCTTCGCCATCATCCGCCGCGGCGATCTCTTGCTGCATCGGCCGTACGATTCCTTCACCGCGGTCATTGAGTTCGTGCAGACGGCGACGGAGGATCCGAATGTCGTCGCCATCAAGCAGACGCTCTACCGCACCGACTACGGCTCGCCGATCATCGCCGCCCTTTCCGCCGCGGCGCGCGCGGGCAAGCAGGTGACGGCGGTGGTCGAGCTGCAGGCGCGTTTCGACGAGCGGAAAAACATCACCTGGGCGCGGACGCTGGAGGAAGCGGGCGTCCAGGTGGTCTACGGCATCGTCGGCTATAAAACGCACTGCAAGGTTTGTCTCATCGTCCGCCGCGAGGCCGGTGAGCTGCGGCGCTATGTCCATCTCTCCACCGGCAACTACAACGCCGTCACCGGGCGTCTGTACACGGACGTCGATCTCTTCACCTGCGATCGCGATTTCGGCGCCGACGCCGCGCAGCTCATGAATCTTCTCACCGGTTTCAGCGTCGCCGGCGTTCAGGAGCTGGTCGAAACCAAAGGCAGCGCGTTGCGGTGGCGCGAGTTCGTGGTCTCGCCGATGGACTACCTGCGCTGGACGATCCGCATGATCGACCGCGAGACGCAGAACGCGGGCGAGGGGAAGCCGGCCTTCATCGTGGCCAAAATGAACGCCCTCGTCGATCCGGGCGTGATTGAGGCGCTCTACCGCGCCAGCCGTGCCGGCGTGCAGATCGATCTTCTGGTGCGTGGCATCTGCTGCCTGGTGCCGGGTGTGCCGGGGATCAGCGAGAACATCCGCGTGACGTCAATCATCGATCGCTTTCTCGAGCACGCGCGCATCTTCCGCTTCGCCAACGGGGGGATGCCCGAGGTGTGGATGTCGAGCGGTGACTGGATGCCGCGCAATTTTCTCCGGCGCATCGAGACGACCTTCCCCGTTCGTGACGAAGCTGTGGCGAAGCGGATCAGCGACCAGATCCTGACCATCGCGCTGGCCGACAACGTCAAGGCCTGGATACTGGAGCCCGATGGCAGCTACCGCCGCCGCACGCCCGGCGAGCAGCGCGCCGTGCGCAACCAGGAAATGTTCATCAGCATCGCGCGGGCCGACTCGGTGAGCGTCGGCTCGTACGAAGAGAGCATCCGTCATCCGGCATCGATCCGCCGCAAAGTCAAGAAAAAGAAAAAGCATTGAAGGAGAAGAACATGGAACCACAGGATCTCCTGCCGAAAGGCGTCGCCAGCTACATCCACGACATCGGCGTCCGCGCCCTCGATCATCTGGCCGAACACTACGAAGCCCCGGCGCCTCCCGCCACTCCGGAAGGCGAAAATGCTGCCGCAGCGACGCCGGCGAACGGAGTCCAGACGCTGCTCCAGAACTGGAAGGAGATGTCCCTCGAGGACAAAGAGATCTTCGTCGACCGCGTCTGCGCCTCGGCAATCGACGTGATCATCGCCTCCGCCACACTTCCCCTCGGCCTGAAAGTCGGAAAGCAGACCGTGAAAGTGGCAAAGAAGGTGATTCGAAAACAGGTCAAGAAGGTGCGCAAGGCAGCGAAGCTACCGAAGAAGAACGACGGGAAGAAGAAAAAGAAGAAGTGAACTGTCCCCTCTCGAAAATCACTTCCGCCGCAGAAGCCGCGGCGGCAGCATCCACTCCAGCTGCGCACTGCCGTCGCCGAACATGCGGATGCCGTAGCAGCCGCCCTTCTTCAGCTCGATCGCGCCGTCCGAGTGCATCTTCGTCACGCCCAGCATCGTCTTCGACAGGTTCGGCTCATGCCCGACGCAGATGATCCGCCTCTCCGCACCGCCGTCGATGAGTGCGCGAAACTCGTCGATGGTGCCATCCGGCCTGAGCGCGCCGGATGTCTTGAAGGTGACTGACGAGCCGTACGCTTTCTCTACCCACTCCGCCGTCTCCACGCACCGAATCAGCGGACTCGAATAGATCACCTCCGCTTTCGGAAAGCACTTCTCCAGCCCACGGCCGATCTGTTTCATACGCCGGTTCCCGGTCTCCGTGAGGATGCGTGCGTCATCATCGGCGCGCGCGCCGTGCGGTTCGGCAATTCCATGCCGCAGAAGGACGATGAATTTCTCGTTGTCGATCATCTGGCCTCGAATCGAACTTCCACATCGAATAGTTGGGCGAAGTATTTGGCGCGCTTCATGGCGCTGGCAATCTCAACCGATGCATCCGAGCGCGTGCGCACCGTGAAGAGCGCCTGATCGCGGCGCACGCGCACCGCCACATCGCGCACCGATCCGCGATGTCCGCGGTCCAGCGCTTCGGCGATGCGCAGGATCGCCGCGAGTTTCTCCACGTCCTGCTGCTGCGTCGGCGTCAGCTCCGCGAAGTTCTCATGACCGGCCTCGGGTGTCGATTTCCGGTAATACCGCGCCGCATTGGCGATGATGAGGATCTCCTCGTCCGTGAAGCCGCGCAGATCGGCATGGCGGATGAGGTAGTAGCTGTGTTTGTGATGCGCGCGGTCGCTCACATGCAGTCCCGCTTCGTGCAGTACCGCCGCCGATTCAAGCAACGCCGTCATCTGATGCTCCAGCGCGTGCAGCGGCTTGGTCTGATCGAAGATGCGCGAAGCCAGCTTCGCAACGTGCATCCCGTGCTTGAGATCGCAGTCGGTGCGCTGTGCGAGGGAGAGCACCGACGTCTGCCGCAGCGAGCCGCCGCTCTCGTCCGATTCTTCCAGCGCGGCCGCGCGGCTTTCGAGCATCCCCTCGCGCATGGCCACCGGGCAGGCCAGCAATTCGTCGATCTTGAGCACGTCGAGAAGTGTGTTCAGCACGATCGCGCCCGCAAGAACGCTGGTAGCGCGCGGTCCGTCGAGGCCGAATCGTTGCGCGCGCTCGGGGGCGGACATTGAGGCCAACACCGGAATCAATTCGGAGACGGCGGCACGGGAAAGGCGCCGCAAGCCATGCGGCGAGGCAGCGGTGTCGCTCCCCGTCGCCATCGTTGCCAGCGTCTGGATCGTGCCCGAGGTTCCGACGCAGAGATCGACGCCGAGCCGGAGAATGCGGCGTCGGCGTTTGCCGATGCGCTCTTCGACATGCCGCCGGCACTGCTCGACCGCACGCGGCGCAGGCCGTTCGATGAGGCTGAAGCGCTGCGCCAACCGCAGCGCGCCGAGCGGCTCGCTCCGCGTCAGATACGTCTCGTCCGCGGTGCCGACGATCAACTCCACGCTTCCGCCGCCGATGTCGATGCAAAGCGCCGTCTGCCCGTTCACCTCGACGGCCGACCGGACCGCGCGGAGGATGTAGTCCGCCTCCTCCTCGCCCGAGATGACGCGCACTTTCACGCCGGTCTCTTCCTTCACGCGGCGCAGAAAGTCGCGGCGGTTCGGCGCCTCGCGGACGGCGCTCGTCGCCACGGCGAAGGTTTCGTCGACGTTCCATTTCGCCGCGATCTCCGCCATGCGCTTGATCGCGTTCACGCCGCGGTCCATCGCCTCGGCCGTGAGCGGCTGACCATCGAGACTGGCCAGCCCGAGCTGCACCATCTCCTTCTCGCGGTCGACGACGCGATAACCATGCTCGCGCGTCTCCGCCACGATCATGTGAATCGAGTTCGTTCCGACGTCGATTGCAGCGATCCGCCGCGGTTTCGTGGCCATTTCGTTGGGAGTATCTGCGCTCGGCGGCTTATTCGGTGGAAAGACTATGCAAAATGCAGGTGAACGGGCTGCGCGTGGAGGAGAATCTGCGGATGAAAACGAATGTGCATCGAATCGAGCCGGGCAGCAAGGTTCGCATCGACGATCTCGATCCGGACGCGACGCCGTTGTGCGATGACAAGTCCGAGGGGAAAGAACGGAGCGCGGCGATCGCGGCACGTCTCGGCGACCTTCAGGAACTCCTCTACGCGGAACACCGCCACAACATCCTGATCATCCTTCAGGGGATGGACACCTCGGGCAAAGACGGCACGGTGCGGCACGTGATGAGCGGCGTCAGTCCGGCCGGCGTGCGCGTGGTCTCGTTCAAGAAGCCGAGTCCCGAGGAGCTCGATCACGATTTCC
>DATART010000252.1:0-14241 GCA_036264035.1 Thermoanaerobaculia bacterium
ATGACTGCCGTTTCGCTGCTGGTGATCAATTACCGGTCGTCCGCGCTCGCTGCCGACGCGATCGCCACCGCGCGAGCGGCATCGTCGCAGCCATTGCAGGCAGTAGTGGTCGATAACAGCGTGGACTCCGCCGAGGCTGATGCACTGCGCGGCGTCGCCGATACCGTGGTCGTCTCGGAGCGGAATGTTGGTTACGCCGGAGGAATCAACGCCGGCCGCAGATCTTGCGACGGTGACGTTATCGTCGTTTCGAATCCCGACGTCCGCTTCGGCGAGAGCGCGATCGACCAGCTCATCGCCGCCGATGCCTCGGTAGCCGGTCCCGCACTTTTCTGGGATGACGCACATTGCTGGATGCTGCCGCCGGCGGAGCTGCACACGAGGCGCGAAGTGCTCGATCGTGTCGTGGCCACCCGCTCACGTGTGTGGGCGCGGCGCCGTGCGCAGCGCCGGTTCCTCGGCCGCGTCGCGTTCTGGTCGCTCGATCGGACGACGCGCGTCCGCGCTCTATCTGGCGCGGTGATGGCCATCCGTGCGAATGCATTCGACGCCGCGGGCGGATTCGATGAACGCTTTCCGCTCTACTTCGAGGAGAACGACTTTCTGCGGCGGGTCCAGGGCGCCATCGTCTACGTCCCATCCGCCCAATGCCGCCATCTTTACAACCAGAGTGCCGCCGGATCGGCGGACGCGGCGTCGTTGTACGCGCGGTCCGAGTTGCTTTATCTGCGCAAATGGGGCGGAGCGTTGGCGAAAAACTTTGAGGGCGCGCTTCAGCCGCAACCGCCCCAGGGCGGCAACAGCGACAACGTGGTTTTCGAAGCCTCGCCGCTGCCCAGCTTCGAGACGGCGGCGGGTCATTTTGGGAATGACATCACGGACATCTCCGGCGACATCTGGAACAGCTATCGCGGCGACGTTCTTTACCTCCGCACCGTCGATTCGCCGACCGGCCGCGTACTGCGATCGTGGACGAAAGCTAGAATACGTGCATGAGCTCGACGAGCGTGTCGATCCTGGTGCCGCTGGCCGGACCCGCGCCCGAGCTGCCGTCGACGATCGAATCGATCGAGCGCTATCTGCAAGCGACAGGATTCGCCTTCGACATTCGCGTGCTCGATCGGCGCGACGGTGCCGGCTACGGCGCGATGATCCGGCGCGGCGCCGCGGATGCGGGCGGCAGCGTTGTGATCATCGTCGATCCCGATCTGCCGTATCCGGTGAGCGCGATCGGCGACGCAGTCGCTCTCATCGAATCGGGAGCGGCGGAGGCTGTCTTCGGGCGGCGCGAGGGCTGCCGCGACAGCGTCGTGGTTCGATCGCTGCTCGTGCCGATTCTTCCCGATCCCTCGCTGCAATTGAAGGCATTCTCCTCCGACGCGGCGCGGCTGCTCATCGCAGAGTCGACGCTGCGCGGCGGCGGGTTCGATCTCGAAGTCGCGTTCCTCGCGAACAAGTACGGATTTCGCGTCGAGCGGCTGACCGTTGCCGCGGCGGCGTCGCGGACGGCATTCGGATTCTGGCGCGGCGTTACGTCAGCGGTCTCGATTCGCATGACCGATCGCCGCAACGGGTATCGCGCGCCGCGGCGGTGTCCCGTCTGTTTCTCACACGAGGTCTGGAACTTCGACCAGATTCCCGGCAACGTGGTCCGCTCCTGCAGTCGTTGCAAGTGCCGGTACCTCGGCCGCTTCGAAGCCGACGATGACAGCCGGCCGGTTCGCCGCGTGCTGCGCGGACAACACGCGCAAGTCGAGATCGGCGACGAAACGCTGCACCGCGGCGTGGCGCGCGAGAAGACCAGCCAGCGCCGGCTTGCGGCGTTGCGGCGTCATCTCAATTCCCGCGCGCGTGTGCTGGAGATCGGCGTTCGCGATGGCAGCTTCGGCGACGCCGCGGCGCGCGAATTCGAATACGTCGGGATCGACCGAGCCGCGCCCGCGGCCCGCGCGGCGCGGTCACGCGGCCTGGAGGTCTACTGTTCCACCGTCCCGAACTTCGTCAACACCGGCCCCGCCTTTGACGCCATCGTCCTCTTTCACGTCTTCGAAAACATGGCCGACCCTCATGACGCGCTGGCGCGGATGAAAGATCTGCTCAAGCCTGGGGGAGTGCTGCTGCTGTCGACGTTCGACACCGAGGGGTTGGTCTACCTAATCACCGAGCGGCGGTGGATGACGCAGAACTTCCGCACGCATCTGATTCTCTATTCGCGTTCCGCGCTCATCGAATTGCTCGAGCATTCCGGATTCGAGATCGTCAGCATCGGAGCGGAGCTGGCGTATCGCGACCATCGCTTCCTGCGGCATTCGGTGGCCACGCGCTGGCCGGCGCTGACGCCGCTCGTCCGCGTGCTGCTGAAAGTGTTGCCGGATCCGCTGCTGCTTTTCTCCGGATCGATTCGCATCGTGGCCAAGCGCCGCGCCGGTGCGCCGGTGAACTTTCGCGCCATCCGATCGGTCGAGCCCACGCATGCCCGTTGATCCGCGCTTCACCATTCGCGCGTTTCGGGCCGGCGACGAAGAACAGATCCTCCAGCTTTTTCACCGCGCCTTTCCGCACGCCTCGCGCGGACTCGAACATTTTCGCTGGGAGTATGAGCGCAATCCATACGGCAATGAGCGGATCGCGCTGACGTTCGATGAAGGCGGCTCTCTCGTCGCGCAGTACGCCGGCTATCCCGTAGCGATGATCGACGATGGTAGCGAGATTTTCGCGAATCAGATCGGCGACATCATGACCGACCGCTCCGTGCGCCAGGTCGGCCGCGGACCGACGAGCATTCTCGCTCGGACCGCACAGCATTTTTACGATGTGTTCTGCCGCGGCAAGGTCGCGTTCAACTATGGCTTCACGACCGATTCGCATCGCCAACTCTCCGTCCGCTTTCTCGGCAGCGACGCCGTCGAGCCGGCGCCGTATCGTGTGCGCGACCTCGCACGAAATCCGATCAAGCCGATCAAGCGCGGCGAACGGCTGTTGCACGGGTGGCAGCTCGAGTTGGTGAAGGACGCCGGTTCCGAGTTCGACGACTTCTTCGCGCGCGTCGCACCTGCGTATCGGTTTCTAGTCCGCCGCGACGCGCGCTATCTCCGCTGGCGTTACCTCGAGTGCCCCGACGTTTCGTACTTCATGGTCGCCATCCGCAAGTGGCGGCGCCTGGCCGGCTGGAGTGTTTTCGGCGTGCGCGGCTCGCGGATGTCGTGGGGAGATGCGCTGTTCGATCCTCGATATCCGAATGCGGCCGAAATTCTGCTACGGCACATCGTCCCCAACTATCCCGTCAATCGCATCGACGGATGGTTCCCGGCGCGTCCGGAATGGTTCGATCGCATTTTGCACGCGATGCAATTCGACTCGCGGCCCGATCCGCAGGATCTTTCTCTGATGTGTGTTCCGTTCGATCTCGCCGATGCAAGTGCCCGTATCGCCGATCGTTTCTACTACACGTTCGGCGACAGCGACTTGTTTTGACGCGAGTGGCCAGCGTTCTGCATGTCGGTCTCAGCAGTCGATAGAATGGAAGGGCGCGAGCGGGGCATGAATCAGATTCAGAGCCAGAGCACGGGCGGTACGAAACGTATCGCCGACGTCGACCGGAAACGTATCCTGGTCATCGACGATGACCTGCCGTTGCGCGGCATGCTCGCCGCGGCGTTGCGCCAGGCGGGCTTTCAGGTGCTGCTTGCCGGCGACGGCGGCGAAGGTCATCGCGCCCTGACTATTCATCGGCCCGACGTCATCCTTCTCGACCTGGCCATGCCCGGCGTCAATGGCTGGGATTTTCTGCAACGCCTCAAGGAAACCGGATTCCTCGGCACGCTGCCGATCATCGTGCTTTCCGCGCACCTGCACGTTGATCCGCAGGCGATTCTGCAGCTAGGAGTCTCGGCGATTCTGCCGAAGCCGTTCAATCTCCCGGAGCTGATCGACCTCATCGAGCATCTCTCGCCGTGACGACCAACGATGTAGCGGACACGATCGCGACGCGATATCCGTCAGGATTTCTGCGCGCGTATGTCCGGGCGAAAGTGCGCATCGATCCCGTGTATGCCGCCGTCTTCGAGCGAATCCGCGGCAGCGCTGATCCGTTGCTCGATGTCGGCTGCGGCGTGGGGATTCTCGCCGCATATCTGCGCGCCCGCGGTTTTGCCGCGCCAATCCGCGGTGTCGATCACGATGAACGCAAGGTGGCGGTGGCCCGACGCGTCGTGCATGACGCGTCATTCGACGTCGCCGACGCGCGGACTTCGACCCTGGCCGGCGGCACCGTCGTCCTGATCGATCTCCTCCACTATTTTCGCAGCAACGATCAGGAAGCGATCCTTGCCGCCGCGGCCGCGAATGCGACGACAGTCATCATTCGCGATGCCGTCCGCGACGGAAGCTGGCGCTATCGGCTCACGTACGCGCAGGAGACATTTTCGCGGGCGGTGCGGTGGCTGCGCGCGGAGCGGCTGCATTTCCTGACGCGCGACGAGATCATGCGTCCGTTCGCGAAGTTCGATGCCGAGGTCGTGCCGCTGTACGGGCGGACGCCGTTCAACAACTACCTGTTCGTTTTCAGACGCGCGAAGTCGGGGATCACGAACGTATAACCGCGCGCCTGGAGCTCGTCGACAACGCCGTTGACGCAGGTGACGGAGAAGGCGCGGCCCTGATGCATGACGACGATCGAGCCGTCGCGGACGCGCGGAACGATTCGTTTCACGACCCGTTCGGCGTCGTCACCAAAGGAGTCGAAGCCGCGCACGCTCCAACCGACGAGCGTCATGCCGCGGCGGGAGAGCGCTGGATGAACGAACGGGTTTTTCATCCCGACCGGAGATCGAAAAAGCCGCGGCGTTTCGCCGGTGATCGTCGCCAGCGCGGCGTTGCAATCGTCGATCTGCCGCGCGATCGCTGCAGACGGGAGGCACCAGAACGAGCCCGACGGATGGCTCTGCGAATGATTCGCGACGGTGTGGCCGCGCGCGCGCATCATTCGCACGAGCGCGGGATATTCGGTGCCCAGCGAGCCTTTCACAAAGAACGTCGCTTTGACGCTGCGCGCGTCGAGGGCATCGAGAAGCGCCGTCGTGTCGTCGGTGGGGCCGTCATCGATGGTGAGCCAGACTTCCTTCGATGCCGTCTCGAATCGCGTGATGACCGGGCCGAGCCACTGCGAATTGGGACTGAGCGTTGGCCAGAGCACCAGCGCATGCGACAGCGCCATGACGGCGATCGCGATCGGCCACCACGGCGGGAACAGAATGAGCAGCAGTATCGGAATCAGCAGCGTCGCGAAGAACGCGAACCAGAGAATCAGCGCGCGCATCGTTCTTCCGCCGCGCGGATCCGGTCGCGCAGGAGCCAGGCGACGGCCGCCGCCGCGGCGTTCAGGATGAACACCGCGAAGAAGAGCCACGCCACATAACGCGCCCACGTATGCGACGCCGCAATGTACGACGACGCAATCACGAGCAACGCCATCGTGAAGACGGAGATGATTTTGACGTGGTCGCCATCGCCGATCAGCAGCCGCACGATTGGGCCGATGACGACGATCGGAAAGTGGAGTGCGATTGCTGCGATCGGAACGGCGGCGACGATCGCCACCGGCCAGATCATCGGGAGCATCGCCGCTACATAGCAGACCGTCGTCACGAAAATCCAGATAGCCATGCCGTGCATCTCTGCCGCGGTCTGGTCGCGGTCGATTGGGAGGATCAAGCGCTCGGCATGATTCACAGCTGCGCTTGCGCCTCGCAGCTTCGCGTACGCGATCAGACGGGCGAGCGCGAAGCGATGCCGCGACGGCAGCCGGCGCGCTTCCGGACGGTCGATGACGACGTTCACGCCGCCGGCTCCGGCCAGAGCGGCTCGAACGTGAACCATTGTTGCCAGCAGCCGCGAACGACAGTTTCCAGCTCCGTCATCCACTGCGCGACGGCGCGCGCGAAATCGTCGTCGCGATTTCTGCTGCGCGTGATCTCGATCGGCCGCGAAGTGATCAGCCGGTAGCGTCGTCGTCCGATCCGCACCACAAAAACCGGATAGATCGGCACGCGTGCGGCGAGAGCGAGAGCGAACGGTCCGGCCGGAACGCTCGCGGTTCTGCCGAAAAATGTCGCCGGCAACGTACTGATCGAGCCTACGACGCGATCGCCTTGAATCGCAACGATCGCACCGTCGCGCACGGTCTCGAGCAGATCGAAGGCGAGCTCGCTGGCGCGGGTGTTGAACTCGATGCGCAATCCTTCCGCGCCGTGATGCTCCTCGAACGCGCGCGTCTCCAGATCCTCCTCGGGGGCGCGCACCATGACGATGCGGCGCGTCGAAGTCTCGGAGAAAAGTTGCGCGCCGAGGTCGTAGCTGCCCATGTGCGCCGTCAGCAGGATGGCGCCGTTGCTCGCCTGCATCGCCTGGAAATGACCCCAGCCCGCAAACTCCCAATCGGGAATCGTGCGCAGCTCTTTGAAGCGGACGTTGTCGGCAATCGTCCAGGCGTAGTTCCAGAAGACGCGGTAGCAACGAAAGAAATTGACGATGCCGATCGAGCCGGGCTTGATGACTTTCAGATTGCGCATGACGCCGCGCCGGCCCGGACCCCACAGCAGAAAGAACGCGGACCAGAAAGCGATCACGATCGGCTCGATCCACGGCGGCACGTTGAGGATGGCGAAGCGAAGGAGCTTCCGCCAGACCACGCCGCGCACGGAAAAACGACGCCACCAGGCCGACCGCGTCACGTTCGCATGATATCGGACAGCGTCCGCTCGATTGCCGGCAGCGACGGCCGCAGCAGCTTGAAGAGCGCGCCGCTCATGAGCGCTTCGTCGCCGGGATAGGTCGGCACGATCTGCAGCGGAAAGCGTTCGAAGATTTCGCGATCGCCGCGGCGGCGCAGTTTCTCAACCGCGGCGCGTTTGGCGGCGATTCGGTCGCCGTGCGCGATGATCCATTCGAACGCGCGAAACTGCATCGTCGTCAGAGGGTCGTCGATCGTCGCGAGCGGTTTGCTCCCGAATAGTCTGCGGCGGATGCGACCGGCCAAACTGCGCGGCGACTTCGACGACTTCGAAAACGGCTCGCGCGTCAATTCGCTCGCATTCGAATTGCGCGTAGTGGCGTAGTGGTGAAGCCGCGCGAAAAATGTGAAGAGCGCCGCGGACGCCGCATTCAGCGACTCGAAATTCTTCAGCGTGGTCTGCAGCGCATTGCGTTCGAAGAGCACGCCGCGCTCGAAATCGCCGAGGCGCCGGCTGGTTGCACTCGACTTGTGGCGAACCACGGCGCGAGGCTCGTACAAAACGCGCGAACCGGCAATCCACGTTCGCCAGCCGAAGTCGACGTCCTCGAGATAGGCGAAGTAGTCATCGTCGAATCCGCCGATGCCGAGAAGCGGCTCGCGCCGGGAAATCATGTTGCCGCCGCACGCGAAGAGAAGTTCCGAGCCGGCAGGCGGATCGTCGCGCGACGACAGCGGATAGCGAAAGCCGTTCTGAAACGCGTGGCCGTCGAAGGTGAGCGAGCCGCCGATGAAGTCGATCAACTCGCCGGTCGGATCGATGATCTTGCCCCCGACGGAGATCACGTCAGCGGGCGCGCTCTCGATCGCGTCAACCAGCGCAGCCAGCCACCCGTCCTGCGGCACCGCGTCGTTGTTCAAAAAAATCACGTTGCGCGCGGGCGACCGCGCCAGCGCCGCGGCGATCCCACCCGTGAAGCCATGATTCTCGCCGAGCGGCAGGAGGCGCACGTTCGGATAGCGGCCGGCAATTGTGCCGATGCTGCCGTCCGTGGAGCCGTTGTCGGCGACCGTGATCATCGCGTCGCCCGTAAGTTGACGCGATACCGCATCGAGACACACCAGTGTGTCCTCGCGGCTGTTCCAGTTGACGATGATGATGTCGACGGCCGGCGTGCTCAGGACGAGCCTCCGATGCGGCGTTTGATGCGATCGAGAAACGAGCGCGGCTGCTCAGGCACGTGCAACGTGGCCGCGAACGCTTCCTTCCGCGGATCGATGCGCGGCGCGCGGACGAAATCGACGAGCGGCTGGAGCGTGCGCTGCCACTGATGATCATCGACGAATCGCCGCGCGCCATCGCGCAACCGCGCATCGCGCAACACATGCACGAGCGCTGCGGCGAAATCGTCCGGCGATGAGGAGCGCACGACAACGCCGGCTTCGTACTTTGTCACCATCTCGTCGGTGCCCGGTGCGCTGCTGGTCACGATCGGCAAGCCGCCCCACAAGTAGTCGTAAACGCGCGTCCGCATCGACAGATCGGTCTCGATCGATTGCGGGAATGTCAGCAGAGCCGCGCCGAAACGGCTGTAGAACGCGGCGCGCTCTTCGTATGCGACCCACGGCTCGAAGCGGACGAAGTCCCAGGACTTCTGTTCGACGTACGCCATCGCCGCCGCAAGTTTTCCCTGGGGCGTCAGCGAAGGGTTGGGATGCGTCGTGAACGTGAGCGTCAGATCCGGCCATGAGTTGCGCGCGATCGCGACGGCGTCGATCGCCAGCAGCGGGTCGTACCAATCGTAGATGCTGCCGAAGAGAACCGCCGGGAGCGGGAGCCTCTCGCCGGCAGCAGTGCGAGGCGCAACGCCGAATGGCGCAATGCGAATCAGCACATCGAGATGCGGATCATTTTCGAACACGATCGGATTTACACGTCCCGCCGCGATCAGCGCCCCGATGTAGAAGAGGCGCTGGGCGGCGGAAGCGCAGAGGAAAACGTCGCCGCGCAGCAGCGACCGCATCAGCGTCGCATGATCGTGCGTGAACACCTCGGCGCCGCGCGACTCGTAGTAGTGCAGATTCTCGATGATGAAGGGATCGTAAAGATCGACGACGGTCGGAAGCGCGCTCCCGTGCGCAAACAGATCATTGGCGGCATGCCCCTGCACCACCGCGACATCCGCTTCGGCCGTGTAACGCTGCAGGTTTTCCGGTGTGATCGCGCCCGCGCCGCAGCCGGCCACGACGCCGGCATCGCGCGAGAGCAACGTCACTTCATGGCCGTCGGCAAGAAGCACCTTCGCTATCTCCAGGAATCGAATGCCGATGCCGGCCGGCTGGCGGCGGCCAAGCGGCTCAGGACAGACGAGCAGCGCACGCGTCATCCGCGTCCTTTCACGCGTTCGACGATCGTGTGGAGCTTCCAGGTTCGCGATTTGAAAATTGCATCCAGCAGGTTCTGCATTCGCGCGACCTCGGCATGCAGCGCGCCGTTGGTCCGCTGCAGTTCGACCAGCGCGGGCTCGACTTCAGACAGGCGCGACGTCGCCGCGTAGCGGTCGCGGTTCGCGGCGTCGAGCGCGCCGCGAATCTCGGCGTTCGCTCCTTCGAGGTGGCTGATGCGCATCATCGTTTTGTTGAGCCGTTCGCTAAGCGCGCCGATCTGCGCGATGAGTGATTCTTTGTCACGTTCGAGCCGCGCCACTTCCTGTTCGATCCGGCTTCGCGCGCCGCGCGCTTCCACAAGATCGCCTTCGAGCGCGACGCTGCGGCGTTTCTCCCGTTCGAATACGTTTGCGAAGACGTTCTCGCCCATCAGCGCGGCGTGTTTCCGCCAAACATGCAACCGCGCTTCTCGAAATTTCGGCGATCCTTCGGGATTCTCCATCACGACCGATCCGCCGCCTTTGATGTGGCGGATCTCGCACGTGATGCGCGGGACGTGGACGAAGTCGCCGCGCTGCGACAAGCGGATCAGGAAGTCCCAATCCTCGAAAAGATCGAAGGCCGGGTCGAAGCCGCCGAGGTCGAGGAAATCGGCGCGGCGGAAAAGGATTGTCGGAAGCGGGATGTAGTTGTCGACGAGCAAAAGTTCGCGGTCGAAATCGCGCGCATAAATCCGCATTGGGTTACGGTCGTCGCCGTCGATGTACGCGGAGACGGCATCGCTGTACCAGGCCGGTCGATTCGACCCGCGCGCTGCATCCGACAGCGTGCCGAGATGCTCGGGATAGTAGAGATCGTCGTCATCGAGAAAGGCGACGAGCTCATTCTTCGCCGCCTTCACGCCGGCATTCGCCGCCTCGGAACGGCCGCGCGAGGTTTCATGCTGGACCAGCGTCACCTCGTCGATTTCCGGCGTCACGCCGCCGTCGTTCACGACCACGATCTCCGCCGGATAGCCGGTCGCGCGTATCGACGCAATCGCCTCGGCGAGTAGCGACGGCCGATCCTTCGTCCTCACGATGACGCTGATCGGCAGCGGCTCGTGGACGATATCGATTGGCGTTGGCCCCATCGCTTCGCGCAATGCGCTGAACGGCGTCGTGCGCAGCGACGGCAGCGTCGTCGTCCAGTATGCCTCGGCGAACTTCACCTCGGGCGGCAGCGTCATCGTTCGCCAGGCGTTCAGCCCGCGTGCGTACGACGTGTAATCGCGCACCGCCGCCTGCGAAACGTGGGTCGCAATCGCGGCGTACTTCGCCTCGGCAACGGATGTGATGTCGACGAGCGCGTTCGGCCGCAGCGGAGCGCTCACTTCGTAAAACGCAACGCGCGCTACCGCGAGATCGGCGAAGAGCGAGGCGTCGCGCGCGATGAGATCGCAGAACGCGCGCGACAACGCAATGTGATCGGGATGAATCTCCAGCGGACTGGGAACGGCGATCAGATCGGGTTTCCATTCACGAAGAATCGCCGAAATTCGATCGTCTAATTCACGCGCGTCCGCTAGCTTGCGATCGGGAAAACGGAGGAACTCGATGGTGGCATCGCCGAGAGACGCGAGGGCAGTGCGCGATTCGGAATCGCGTTGTGCGGCGTCGCCGGCCTGCGCGCCATCGGTCGCGATGACCACGTGGACCTTCCGCCGCTCGCGCAAATGCAGCGCCACGAGGCCGCCGCAACCGATCACTTCGTCATCCGGATGCGGAGCCAGCACGAGGAGGCGCTCGCCGCGTAAGTCCTGCGGCTCGAATGGAATCGCCTCCGTCTCGGGCATGGTCATGGCATCGGATTATAGGGGCTTCGTATAATCCAGCCATCCGTGAGACGTGATGAGCAGCAACCGATCGCCGGGGTTCTCTCGCTGATCCGCGAGCTCACCGGACCCGCTACGCGCGCCGATAACATCGCCGACCTCTTCGTGTCTTCGTTCCGCGCGCTCGACCAAGCCATCGATTTCGATCTCGCCGCCGCGGTGATGCTGGAGCAGAACCTCGATCTCTACGTCGTCACACGCGAAGGCGCAGGCTCACTCATCGCGCCGCCGCTGATCGAAAGTCTGCGCCGCACGCTGGAGACCATGATCCCCGTTTCGTTCGCCGCTGCGGACGTCATCGTGAAAGCGGAGCGCAGCGATCTTCCCCGCCGCAGCACGGGAGACAGCATCGAACACTCCACCCACGCCATCATCACCGTCGAGAACCGCAGCAGCGGCGTGCTGCTCGTCTATCGCGGCGAGCCGTTCGACGAACAGGAGCGGCAGATCGTCGAGATCTTCGCGGCGCAAGTGTCGCTGCTCATCGGCCAGCTCAACGCGCGCGAGCAGATTCAGGGGCTGGCCGACACTGACGACCTCACCGGCATCGCCAACAAACGCTACTTCCGCCGCCAGTTGCCGCAGGAGATGGAACGCGCCCGCGTGTACTCGCTTCCTCTCACTCTGTTGATGTTCGATATCGACGATTTCAAAGCAATCAACGATAACTTCGGACACACGGTCGGTGATGTCGTGTTGTCCGAGCTATGCGGCGCGGTACGCGAAACGCTGCGCCCTCCCGATCTCTTCGCGCGGTTCGGCGGCGACGAATTCGCCATCATCCTGCCGCACACGGACATCGGCGGTGCCTGCGCGGTGGCCGACCGCATCCTGCAGAAAGTCCGCATGTTGACCATTCCTGCCGACGACGAAGGCTCCATCCGCTGCTCCATCTCCCTCGGCATCGCCGATTACGAGCGCACCGACAACACCGCCGCCGACATCATCCGCCGCGCCGACGAACGGCTCTACGAAGCGAAGCGGGCAGGGAAGAACCGGTATTCACTGTCATCGTGACAAATCGTTTCAAACGATAGACTCTCGCAAGTGCCCAACCGCTACCTGATTGCCAATTGGAAGATGAACGTCCCGCCGGAGGGCGTCGATGCATTTCTCGATGCCGTGAACGATGCCGACGTCGTCGTCGCGCCGCCGTTCGTCTACTTGAAAGATGTCGGCGCGAAATTCGCGAATGCCGCTGCGCAAAACTGTGCGGATCAAAAATCGGGTGCATTCACCGGCGAGGTCTCCGCGGACATGCTCCGTAATTGCGGCGCGCGCTTCGTCATCGTCGGCCATTCCGAGCGGCGCACGATTTACGGTGAAAACGATGCGGTCATCGCGCGGAAGCTCGCCATGTCGATCGATGCCGGACTGACGCCAATCCTCTGCATTGGCGAGAATGAGCAACAGCGCGAGCGCGGGCACGCCGTCGCCTTCTGTTCCGATCAACTCCTTGCGGTTGCCATTCCGCAGCTCGCGAGCGCGAACGAAGTCATCGTCGCGTACGAGCCGATCTGGGCCATCGGCACGGGACGCAACGCCACCGGCGCCATGGTCGCGGAGATCGTCGGCGCGATTCGCGATGCACTCGAGCGCTTCTGGCCCGCGGCGCTGGCGAACCGAGTGCCGGTCCTTTACGGCGGCAGCGTGACGCCGGACAACGTCGACGACCTCATCACGCACGGCCGCATCGACGGCTTTCTGGTCGGCGGCGCGAGCCTCGATTCGAAGAAGTTTCTGGCGCTCGCCGAGGCGATGAAGAGGCTTGCGCGCGAGCCTTGACACCCGATGCCGTTCCGGGAAGAATTCGCCCCCTTGCCCCGTTAGCAGCTTCGCTTCGGAGAATCCATGATCGTACTTCTTGTCATTTTGCACATCGTCATCAGCCTGTTTTTGATCCTCGTCGTCCTTCTGCAGCAGGGGAAGGGGGCGGATCTCGCGGGCGCATTCGGCGGTGGCGGATCGCAGACCGCATTCGGCGCGCGCGGCGCGACCACGCTTCTGCACAAGCTGACGACCGGCTTCTTCGTCCTCTTTGTCATCACCTCGCTCACGCTGGCGGTCCTTCAGGCTCGCCCGCGCTCCTCGGTCATGAGCGGCGCCCCCTCGGCACCGGTAACTCCTGCCAAGAAGTAGCAGCGTTCTTTTAAAGCCCAAGTGGCGGAATTGGTAGACGCGCACGTTTGAGGGGCGTGTGGAGAAATCCGTGCCGGTTCGAGTCCGGCCTTGGGCACCAGAAGAAATGTCAAAACGCTCGCGGCGACGCGAGCGTTTTATGTTTGCGATTCGGCGAGTGAACGCGAACGAGGAGAAGAGCGCCGACGCGGTGGCACTTTCGTGAGCTCTTCGACCCAGCCGCGAGTTCCCATTTCAGGAACGATCGTTCCCGTCTTGGGAACGAATGCACTTACTTCTCGGCGATCCGCTTCGCGTAGTCCGCGGCGCGATCAAGAAATCCTTCGATCGATCTTCCTAGCGCCAGCTTCTCGTTGAGCTCTGTCGCCTTCTCGAAATCGATGCGCAGGCGCTCGGCCTCGGCGAGGTAGTAGTCGCGCAGGCCCGACTCGATCTGGAACTCCGGATACTTCTCGGCCAGCGTGCGCATCCACTCCTCGACCTGGCGTCGGCGATCCTTGTCGCCGGCTCCATTCTTCAAGTCGTCGAGCAGCGTCTTGACGACGCCCGAAAGAATCTGTGTGCGCTGATCGTGTAGCGGTTCCTCTGCCATGGGCGCGGATGTTAGCAGCGATTACAATGCGCCGCGATGAAAGTCCTGGTCGCGAATCGCGGCGAGATCGCGGTCCGCGTCATGCGCGCCTGCCGCGAGGTTGGCTACCAGACGGTGGCCGTTTACTCCGAGCCTGACCGTGCCGCGCTGCACGTTCTTCACGCCGACGAAGCGATGCCGATCGGGCCTGCGCCGTCGCGTGAGAGTTACCTGCGCGTCGATCGCATCCTCGACGCCGCGAAGAAGACCGGAGCCGACGCCATCCATCCGGGTTATGGCTTTCTCGCTGAGAACGCCCCTTTCGCGCGGGCCTGCCGCGATGCCGGCATCATCTTCATCGGCCCGTCGCCCGAGTCGATTGAGGCGATGGGATCGAAGACCGAGTCGCGCCAGCGCATGCAGGCTGCCGGCGTGCCGGTCGTTCCCGGGTTGACGGAAGCCGTCAAGTCGTTCGACGAGATCGAGGCCTTCGCGCACGAGGCCGGCTTCCCGATCATGATCAAGGCCTCCGCCGGCGGC
>DATART010000296.1:0-2834 GCA_036264035.1 Thermoanaerobaculia bacterium
CGACCGCGTCCTGGAGATCGACGACGACGGACAGCGCATCGTCGGCCTGAAAAATGTCTCCGCGAACGAACAGTTTTTTCAGGGACATTTCCCGGGCAACCCGGTCATGCCGGGCGTCCTGATCGTCGAAGCGATGGCGCAATGCGCGGCCATCCTCGGACTGCGCGAGATGCCGGATCGCGAGAAAAAACTCTTCCTCTTCGGCGGCGTCGACAAGGCGCGCTTTCGCCGGCCGGTCGTTCCCGGCGATCAACTGCGGCTCGAATGTGTCGTTCTGCATCGCCGCTCGACCTCCGTCAAAATTCACGGCAAGGCCACAGTCGAGGGCCAACTCGTGGCCGAGGCCGAGCTGTTCAGCATCCTGATCGACAGACCCGAGTGATGACGATGGCGGAAATCGACTCCACAGCAATCGTCAGCGCCAACGCCCTCCTCGCGCCGGATGTCGTCGTCGGCGCGTACGCCGTGATCGGCGCGAACGTCACCATCGGCAGCGGCTGCCTCGTCGGTCCGTTCACGCGGATCGAAGGACCGACCGCAATCGGTGAGCGCAACAACTTCTACGGCCACGCATCGATCGGCGGGCCGCCGCAAGACCTCAAATACAAGGGCGAGCACACCGAGCTCGCGATCGGGAATGACAACGTCTTCCGCGAATTCGTCACGATCAACCGCGGTACGACCGGCGGCGGCGGCAAGACCACAATCGGCAACGAGAATTTCTTCATGGCGTACTCGCACGTCGCGCACGACTGCCATGTCGGCTCGTCGACGATCTTCGCGAACAACGCCACGTTGGCCGGTCACGTCGAGATCGCCGACTTCGCCACGATCGGCGCATTCAGCGCCGTGCACCAGTTCTGCCGTGTCGGCGAGCACGCCTTCGTCGGTGGTGGCTCGATGATCACGCAGGACGTGATGCCGTACGCGAAGACGGTAGCCAGCCGCGACAATCGCTCGTACGGCATCAACACGATTGGCCTGGAACGCAAAGGCTTTTCGAAGGAGACGGTTGAAGCGCTGGAGCGCGCCTACCGGATCCTGATCCGGTCGAAACTGCGCGTCGACGAGGCGCTGCAAAAGATCGAGGACGAGCTCGGCCTCTTCCCCGAGGCGCGCTACCTGGTCGAATTTGTACGCGAGTCGAAGCGAGGCATCATCCGATGAGTGAAGCAGGGACGAGGGATGAGGGACGAGGGGGAGGCGACGAGGCGAACGAAACCCACGAGACTCCCGCCGTCCCTCGTCCCTCGTCCTTCGTCCCTGTCGTAGGAGTCGTCGGCACCGGCTACCTCGGCCGGCTGCACGCGCGCATCCTGACGGAGATGCCGGAGGCGACTGTCGCCGGTTTCGTCGAGCCGGATGACGCAATCGCCGCGGACATCATCGCGACGCTGAAGCTCAAGCGCTTCGACTCCGTCGCCTCGCTCGCGCGCGAGATCGACTGCGCGGTCGTGGCGACGCCCACCACGACGCACTTCGACGTCGCACGCGAGCTTCTGGAAGCCGGCTGTGACGTCATGGTGGAAAAGCCAATCACGCCAACGGTCGACGAGGCGCGGCGGCTCATCGACATCGCCAATTCGCGCAATCGCATCCTTCAGGTCGGTCATGTGGAGCGCTACAACCCGGCCATCACCGCCGTCGCGCCGATCCTCAAAAACGTCCTCTACGTTGAAGCCGAACGCCTCGGCGTCTTCGTCGGCCGCTCGCTCGACATCGACGTCCTGCTCGACCTCATGATTCACGACCTCAACCTCGTCCTCTCCTTCCTCGGCCAGCGCGTCGTCGACGTGCGCGCCGTCGGCGTGGCGGTGATGACGGAGAAGGTCGACATCACCAACGTCCGCATCGAGTTCGAGAACGGCGCGGTCGCTAACCTCACCGCCAGCCGCGTCTCGCAGGACCGCGTCCGCAAAACCCGCTTCTTCAGCCGCGAGGCGTACATATCCGTCGACACGAAAGAGCAGGAAGTGAAGGGCTACCGCCTGGCAGGAAAGACGGTGCTGCCCATCGAGGTCGTCGTCACCAAACAGGAGCCGCTGCGCGCCGAGTTGGAGGCGTTCATCGAGTGCGTCCGAACGCGCTCGAGGCCGCTGGTCAGCGGCGAGGACGGACTGGCGGCGGTCGAGTTGGCGATCCGGGTCGCGCAAGCGATTGATGAATCGCTGAAGCGGTTTGAATCGCTGCACCCTTCATGAGTGCCAACAAGAAAATCACCGACGAGGCGGAAATCCGCCGGATGGTTCGGGAGCATGGCCGGTGGTGGCACGAGATCGAGATCGCGCCTGGCATCGTCACTCCCGGCGACGACTCCAATCGATCCAAACTGCCGATTCTCGACGGCCTCGGATTGCCCGCGGACATGCGCGGCCTCCGAGCGCTCGACATCGGTTGCTCCGACGGCTACTTCTCATTCGAACTGGAGCGGCGAGGAGCGGCGGTCGTTGCGATCGATTTCGTTCCTGAAACCTACACCGGGTTTGCGGTGGCGCGCCGGATTCTCGGAAGCAGCGCCGAGTACCGGATGGACAATGTCTACAACCTGACATCAGAAACATACGGCTTGTTCGACGTGGTGTTGTTCATGGGCGTCCTGTATCGCCTGCGGAAGCCGCTTGCAGCGCTCGATTCACTTCGGTCTGTGATGAAACCGGGCGGAATGCTCTTCGTCGGTACGATGATGATCGATGAGTATTTTCTGCTTCCGGATGGGAGTGTGACGACGCTCGAAGCGGTCAATCCGATCCTGAAAACCATCCCGCTCTGGCAGGCGTATCCCGGCGATTCATTGAATGGCGACTTCACGAATTGCTTCGCACCGAATCATCGCG
>DATART010000332.1:0-8003 GCA_036264035.1 Thermoanaerobaculia bacterium
TTGGACGCCGGCGCTTGCGAGAAGTTAGTTACGTGAGGAAGAGGCGAAGGTTCAAAGGAGTGCAAAGGTCACGAAATCGGCATCCTCGACCACTCATTCAATAGGAACCGATATCGCCGAGACCCCCGTGAACCCAATTTCGATATGGGGCGATATCAACGGCGGTGCAGAATCACGCAAGTTTGATGCTTCACGACCCGTCGTTGATATGCGGCGATATCAACGAGGAGTGCAAAGGTCACAAAATCGGCATCCTCGGCCACTCATTCGATATGACCCGATATCGCCGAGACCCCCGTGAACCTAATTTCGATATGGGGCGATATCAACGGCGGTGCAGAATCATCCAAGTTTGCCGCTTCACGACCCGTCGTTGATATGGGGCGATATCAACGAGGAGTGCAAAGGTCACAAAATCGGCATCCTCGGCCACTAATTTGATATGGACTGATATCGCCGGACCTCCCGTGAACCAGGATTTGATATGGGGCGATATCAACGATGGTGCAGAATCATGCAAGTTTGCGTGTCCTCGACCCGTAGTTGATATGGGGCCATGTCAACGATGGCGCAACGTCACGCAGTTTTGATGCTTCCCAACCCGTTGCTGATATGAGCGATACCAACGACAGGATGGAAACAGATAGAAGTGATGGCGCGGGACGCCGTCACGACAGCCGGCGCATCATTGTGACGAATGGTGCACCATTTGCTTTCCGAGCCGCTATTCGTATCGAAGCGCCTCGATCGGATTCAACTCCGATGCTCGCGCCGCCGGATAAATCCCCGATACCAGCCCGACCGTGATCGACACACCACACGACAACAGCAGCGATCCGATCGTGATCACGGTTGGCCATCCGGCGTACGCGGCGACGAGCTTGGCCAGGATCACGCCGATGATGATGCCCGAGGTGCCGCCGATCAGGCTGATCGTGAATGACTCGATCACGAACTGCGCTTTGATGTCCTGTTTGCGCGCGCCGATGGCGCGGCGGATGCCGATCTCGCGCGTGCGCTCGAGCACCGAGGCCAGCATGATGTTCATGATGCCGATGCCGCCGACGAGGAGCGAAATGCCGGCGATCGATCCCATCACGATGGAGAAAATCCTCTGCGTCTGCCGGCTCTGTTCGAGCAGCGCCTCGGGGACGACGATCTCGTAGTCATCCGCGCCGCCGTGCAGCCGCTCCAGCAGCGGACGGATCAACGTCGCGGCATCGCGCGTGGAAACTCCATCCTGCACCTGCACGAGGAGCTCGTCGACCGGCGCATCGAGCGGATCGCGGTCGAACTTGCGCATCGCCGTCGACACAGGAATCCAGATCTCCTGCGCGTTCGACGCGACCGGCACATCCTTGGATGACGCGCTTCCCGGCTCCTCGCCGGCGAAAAGTCCGATCACTTCGAGCCAGACGTCGTTGACTTTGAGATGCTTGCCGATGGCAGGCCCGTAGCCGAACAGACTGCGCCGCACTTCCTGGCCGATGACGCAGACCTGCGCGTACTCCTGCTCGTCGCGCTGGTCGAACATGCGGCCCTCGGCGAGCGACACCGTGGCCACTTTCGGATAGCGCCAGGAGACGCCGAGGACTTTTGCTTTGGCTTTAGCGCCGGGAGCGATGATCTTGTACGGCTTCACCTCGATGCGTGGAAGGACCATCTCCACGCGCGGCACGGCTTCACTGATCGCTTCCCCGTCGCGAAGTGAAACGCCGAGCGATTTCTTGCGCAGCTCGGCGCGCTCATCGGGCTTGACGGTCTTCGCGCGCACGATGACGTTGCGTAATCCGAGGCGTCCGATCGCTTCGAGCGCTTTCTTTTCGCCGCCGGCGCCAATCGACAGCATCGCGATGACGGCGCCGACTCCGAAGATCATTCCGAGCATCGTCAGCGCCGTGCGCAGCTTGTGCGTGGCGAGATTCTGCAGCGCGGTCGAGAAGGTTTCGGAGTTACGCATCCTTCTCCTCGGTGGGATCGCGCAGCGCAATCTCGTCGCCTTTCGCGAGCCCTTTCGTCACGACCACGCGGCCCGCTGATGAGGAGCCGATCTCGATCGCCACCGCGTCGAACTTGTCGCCGTGTTTGCGATAGACCAGCTTCTTTCCCTGCTTTTCGAAAATGGCCTGGCGCGGGATGGAGAAGGCGCTGCTCCGGTCTTCGACGTCGAGCACGGCGCGAACGCGGGCGCCCGGCTTCATCAGCGCCGGGTCGGTGTGATCGAGCGTGATCGTCGCGCCGAAGTACTGCACCGGCACGCGCGGAAAGCGAGGGCGCGCCAGCTTGTCGACCTGCGAGATTTTCCCGGTGATGATCGAGCCCGGCTTCCCCTCGATGGTGAGCGTGGCTTTTTCGCCGACGGCAAGCCCCGCTGCATCCGCCTCGAGCACGAAGACCTCGGCCTTCATCGACTTGAGGTCGGGAATCTCGCCGATCGGACTGCCCGGCCAGACGGTGTCGCCGACGCGGACGACGTCGCCGCGCCAGTCGTGTTGCAGGACGAGAATGCCGTCGTACGGCGCGCGCATCTCCAGCGCGTGCAGCCCCTGCTCGGCGTTGCGGATCTTGAGGTCCGCTTTGCGCTGCTCGATATTGACGATGTCGCGATCGGCGGCCGAGAGCTTCGCGCGCACCCCGAGTACGCCTTCCGCGTGCTCCTTCTTGTGGCCGGCCAGCGTTTCGTCGATCTGCGACTCGACGCGCTGATAACGAGAGAAGATTTCGGCGTCGTCGAACTTGAATTGCCGCGCGGCGAGCAGTTCGTCGGTAGCCTGCCGCGCGTCGCGGCGCAGGTTCGTCCGCGTGGTCGACGCCTCGCTGTCAGTCTTGTACAGCTTGTTGCCGGCGGTGTCGTGATCCTCGCGTCCGGCCTGCAACTGCGTTTCGAAATCGGTCGGATCGAAGCGGACGACGACTTCGTCTTTCTTCAGCAGCGCGCCGTCGGGAACGATCCAGGCGATCTTGAGCTGGCCCGGCGCGTTGACGGGTGCGGAGAGCGGCGTGGCCTTCGTCGACTTCAGATTGCCGTCCGCGGTGACGCGCCGCGCGAAGCGGACGGATTCGACGCGAAAGGTGGGGACGTCGGACGCTTGATGACATCCGGCGGCGAGTAACACGATCGCGAACAGCGCCCGCACACCCGCGGTTGCAGCCGGGGATTCCTCGCCGCGCTTTACCCCTCCGGGGTGTCGCCGGCTCGGAATGACAGGCGGTCTCACGATTTCGCCTGATCCTTGTCCGCGCTCTTCGGAACGAGCACGCGATCGCTCGCGGAAAGTCCGCTGAGCACTTCCACCGACTTTTCATTCTCGCGTCCGAGTTTCAGCGGAATCGCGGTGACGTTGAACGTGCCGCGCCGATATGCGACCGGACCGCGATCGGTGACGAAGACCGCGTTTCGCGGAATCAGCAGCGCGCTCTTCGCACGGCCCAATTCCACCGTCCCATGGAAGCGCATGCCCGGCCGCATCTTGGCGGGATCGGTGCGGTCGAGGACGATGTTGACCTTCAGCACCTTGATCGGATCCTTCGTCCCCTGCTGCTGCGCCACGGTGCGCGACGCTTCCCTGATCGTGCCCGCGAACTCCTCGTCGGGATGCGCGTCGAGATTGAAGATCACCCGCTGGCCGACAGCTACCTTGCCCGCATCGGCTTCGTCGACTTCGCCCCTGGCCATCATCCGTGACAGGTCCGGAATCTCGAGGACGCGCTCCATCCGCCAGCAGTTGTCGCCGACCTTCTTCTTGTCGCCGCGCCAGTTCGTCACGTAGACGATCGTGCCGTTGCGCGGCGCGAGGATGTCATCGCTTTGATCGCGTTCTGCGTTTCCGTGACGACGGCGGCAGCAGTGGACTGCTTGCTGGTCAGCAGCGCAATCTGCGCGGCTGCCGCTTTTTCGAACGACGCGATGCGCTGGCGGATCGACTCCGTTTCCTGTTTGGCCAATCCATAATCGAGCTCGACCTGCCTGCGGTCTTTGCTGCTGACGATTTCCGCCGGCCCTTGCAGCTTCAACTCCGCCTTGCGCAGCCGCCCTTCGGCGTCGGCGAGCTTGAGCTTCTCATCCTCGCGGCGCAATGCGAGGTCCGCGCGCGCCTTCTCGATCTCTTTCCGCGACTGCTCGCTCTCCGCGCTCTTCTCGTCGAGCCGCTTCTGCAGCTCCGTCGTATCGAACGCAAGCACCGGCCTGCCGATTTTCACGTCCGTCCCCTCGGGCGCAATCATCGAGATCTTGAAGTCCCAGACGTCGTTGACCTGCGGCGGACCGAAGCTGCCCGAATCGACGGCGGCCAGCGTGCCGGTGACGTCGATGCCGGTGACGAGATCGCCGCGCGTGACGCGCACCCAATCGCCCTGCCGGTCGGCCGCGAGTTTGTTGCGCGTCCACCCTGCCCCCGCCAGCACGGCGGCGATGGCGATGCCGATGGCGAGCATCGACTTTCTACGCATGCCCCAGCGTCTCCCCTTCGTTCAACCCGCTCTTCACCACGCAATCCTGCGCATTGCACGCGCCGAGGATCACGTCGACCAGCTTGCCGTCCGCGCGAAACGCGCGCGGCTTCCTGCCTGAAAAATCGATCGCCGCGCGCGACACCAGCAACGCATTCGGCTGCCGCATCGCATGCACGACCACGCGGGCGGAGAGTCCGGGACGCATCCGCGCGAGATCGAGGCGATCGAGCGCGACGATCACGCGGAAGGCGCGCCTCAGCGACGTGCGGCTGCTCTCCTGCGCGACCGCGGAAATCGACGACACGCGGCCGGCAAAGGCCAGGTTCGGGTAGGCATCGAGCACGATCGTAGCCGGCATCCCTGCGCCGATCCGTCCGTCGTCAACATCGGGAAGGTCGCCTTCGACCTGCAGCGACGACATCTCGGGGAACTGCGCCAGCGGCAGGCCGACAAAAACGGAGTCGCCTTCCTGCAGGCGCCGCCCTTCCCACGGATGATCGCGGATGACCACAATGCCATCGTGCGGCGCGCGGAGGATCAGCTCATCGATGGCGCGCTCGGCCACGCTCAGCTCGCGCTGCGCCTTCTGCAAACTCAGCAGAAGATTGTCGCGATCCGATTTCACCGAAGTCCGTTGCGACTTCAGCACATCCACCGCCTTCGCCAGCTCGACGTCGGCGCGTTTGAACTTGATCTGCCGGTCGTTGAAATCGCGCTGCGACACGACTTCTTTCGGCACCGCGGCATCGAGCCTGGCCTTGTCGAAATCGGCGCGCTTCCGCTCCACGTCCAGCTGCTTGTCGAGCGTGTCGGCCTTCCACTCCGCCTCTTTCTGCTGCAACTCCTGCTCGGCCTGCGCCACGGCCTGGCGCTTGGCGTCGAGGTTGGTGGAGAAGGTGGAGTTGTCGAGCTCCACGATGCGATCGCCCTTCTTCGTCTCGATGCCGTCCTGCGCGATCCATTTGATCGAAGTCTGCCACTGCGGCAGCCGCGGCACCGCCAGCTCCTCGCCCCGCGCCGCCCGCAACTCGCCGGTGATGACGACGTCGCTGGCGAACGTCCCACGCCGCACGCGCAGCGATTTCGAGTCAGCCTCGGAGTGATATCCCGAGAAGCAGGAGAGGACAGCGAGTGAAAACGCCGCAATGGCGCAGGTCCGGAGAGCAGTCATCGCCGAAGGTCCAGATTGTACGACCAACTTCGTACCGCTCTTGAGACGCGCTTGTCAGGAAAAAGTTAGCGAAATCGACGAGGACGCCTCACGCCACTTCGCCTTCGCTCGCAGGAATCCGGAACGACTGCTTGTAGATGTCGATGATCGACATCAGCAGCGAGAAGACCAGCGGGCCGACGACGAGGCCGACGAAGCCGAAGGCTTCCATCCCGCCGAGGACGGAGACGAGAAGCGGGATGGCGGGGAGCTGCATCTTTCCCTTCATCGCCCACGGCCGCACCACGTGCTCGATGATCGGGACGATGATGACGCCCCAGATCGTCAGAAAGATGACTCCGAAATAGCCGCGCTCACCCATCGTCGCCGTGATGTAGAGCCAGAGCGCGGCAGGAATCCAGACCGCCGCGGAGCCGACGATCGGCAGCAGCGACAGCACCGTCGCCACCGCGCCCCAGAGGATTGCGCCGGGCACGCCGGCGATGGCCAGGCCGATACCGATGAAGATCCCCTGTGTCAGCGATGTGATCACCTGTCCGCGAAACGTGGCATCGACGACGGCTTTGAAGTTCTCCGCGAATTGGTGGTTGTAGCGCGCCGGCAGCGGCGAGATCGCCGCGGCCTCGGCCACGATCGTCTCTCCTTCGACATAGAAGAAAAACGCCGACAGGAGCACGAGAAAGAGCGCGATCACGACGCCCGCAATGCCGCCGATGAGTCCCGCGCCGTGTTGCGCGATCCACGCCGGAGCCTTCTGCACGATCGGAATGATGACGTGCGCGGGACTGATCGCGGCCGGATCGAAATTCGGAGCCACGCGTTTCAGCCACGGCATGCGATGACCGACATCGAGCCGCTGCAGCGCGCGCTCGGCATCGCCCGATTGCAGGTGCTTCACGAGCACGTTCGCTTCCTGCACGAGGAGGATCGTGATCAGCAGCGCCGGCAGAAGAATCACGAACGTGATCAGAAACAGCATCACCGCCGCGGCGCGATTGGCGTGGCCGTGCATCCGTTCGCGCACGCGCCGGTAGACGGAGAACGTGACGGTGACGAGAACCGCGCCGAGGATGATCGGCGCGAGAAACGGCTCGAGGATGACGAACGTCTCGTAAAGGACGATGAGCGCGATCAGCGCGAAGAAGAGGATGCCCGCGAGATGCCACTCCTGGAGTTCGCGCGTCCGATCGGCGTCCGGCGTGACGTCGGGCATTGCTACACCGCGATGATGCCGCGCCGCGCCGCTTCGACCACGGCCTCGGTACGCGTAGCCGCGCCGAGCTTGCCGAGGATGCCGTTCACGTGGAACTTGATGGTGTGGTCGGTGACGCCGAGGCGCTGCGCGATTTCCTTGTTGGTCAGACCGGAGGCCAGCAGGCGCAGCACTTCACGCTCGCGCGCCGTCAGCGGCTCGATCATCTCGACCTCGGCGCGCGTTTGCCGCAGCAGGTGATCCGCGAATGCATCGTCGATGACGATTTCCGCCTCGGCGACCGCATGCAACGCCGCGTGCATGCGCCGTGGCGCTGCCGTCCGCGCGAGCACGCCGCGCGCGCCCGACGCCAGCGCGTCCGCCGCGCCTGCGGCGTCGACGACGAGCACGAGCGCGGGGACGTCCGAGGCGGCCAGCCTCTCATCGATATCCGGCAGCGTGCCGTCGCAGAGCATCACGTCGGCGTTGAAGATCCGCAAGCGAGTCGGATCGGCTTCGGTCAGATCGAGGTCATCGAACGCGCCGAGAATCGTGCGAAGTCCGGAGCGCACCAGCGGCGCGCTACTGACCACGACGACGCGCAACGCGTCGGATGCCTGGCTCGCAACAGCGTTCGAAGTGAATGCGAAATGCGCGCGCATGGAGAAACAATACCGCAAAGTAGTGGCCAGTGTTCCAAACGAGTGGCCAGTGGTCAGTAGCCAGTGGTCAGAAGGGGTCGAGAATCAATCTCCTGGTTAGTGACACTTGCCGCTCTCCAACTACTCCCTGACCACTGACCACTTACCACTTCCTCACTACTTGCTATCATCCCGCCCCTTGAACATCTGCGAAACGTCCCTCCCGGGAGTGTTGCTCATCGAGCCGAAAGTCTTCGGGGACGACCGCGGCTTTTTCATGGAGACGTATCGCGCGGACTGCTTCCGCGCCGCGGGCATCGGCGACGCGTTCGTGCAGGACAACCATTCGCGTTCCGCCCGCGGCGTCCTGCGCGGCCTGCACTACCAGGAGCCGAACGCGCAAGGGAAACTGGTGCGCTGCACGCGCGGCGCGATCTTCGACGTGGCGGTCGACATCCGCCGCGGCTCGGCGTCGTTCGGCAAATGGTTCGGCCTCGAACTGAGCGACGCCAATAGGCTCATGCTCTGGATCCCCCCCGGCTTCGCC
>DATART010000353.1:0-3813 GCA_036264035.1 Thermoanaerobaculia bacterium
AATAGGGCGGCAATCACTTTTGAAGGCCGGTGGTCTGCGAAATTCGGCATGTGTGATCGGCGGCTAATCCTTTGAACGTTTGTTTGTCTCCGTTGGGCCAGATCACAGTCACATCCGCTCTTGTATCGGTGCCGAGGCCGAGGTGTTGTTCTTTGGGCGGGGAGGTGAGGTAGCCGATCGTGCTGAAGACTTCGCGCCAGAGGTTTTTCAGGTGCGGCGTGTCGACGAGGATTTTCGCGCCGATCGCGTCTCTCGTTACGCCTTTCGATGGATCGCCGGTCAGACGGATTTTGATCCAGTGATTTCCGCTCGCGGCGTTGTTGCGGTAGAGCGTCGCCGGGGCGTTGAAGTTGTTGACCATCATGTCGAGGGCGCCGTCGCCGTCCATGTCGAACATCACTACGGAGCGGGCGTTGCCGGCGGGATCGGCGCCGCTTTGCGCGGACTGCTCTTCGAGCATGCCGTTGCGGTTCACGAAGAACACCGGCGCTTCTTTTTCGGCGACCGGGACGATCGTCTGCTGTTGTTGCCCCGAGGAGTTCGTGAAATAGGGGTTGACGCTGGAGTAGCCCGCGTATTCATTCATGCCGTTGA
Organism: Thermoanaerobaculia bacterium; assembly: GCA_036264035.1. Taxonomy (GTDB): domain Bacteria; phylum Acidobacteriota; class Thermoanaerobaculia; order Gp7-AA8; family Gp7-AA8; genus JADGNZ01. Next base: position 595 of record DATART010000353.1, read on the forward strand.
CGAGGTAGAGATCGTCGTCGCCGTCGTTGTCGAAGTCGAAAAAGTTTGCGCCCCATGACCAGCCGGTCGACTTGTAGCCGCGGCCGACGGCGTCGGACTGCGCGTAAGAGACCAGCTTCCCGTCCTTCGCGATCGACGTCCAGAGGTCGTTCGCCTCGACCACGCGCATGTTGGCCATCTTCTGCGGATTGAACTTCAGCCGCGTCTTGGCGTCGGGGAGGACGTACTTCTCGTCCTTGTTCATCGTCACGATGTTGGAGATGTAGACGTCGGGGAAGCCGTCGCGATTGAGGTCGGTGATGCCGATGTTCATCGTGTAGCTCGGCTTGTCGGTGCCGAGTTTCGACGACACCTCTTCAAACTTTCCATTCCCCAGATTGCGGTACCAGGCGTTCGCGCCGAAGTCGTTGCCGCAGATCAGGTCCTCCCATCCGTCGCCGTCGAAATCGACGTGATTGATGGCCTGAGCCCAGCCGGTGTTGTCGACGCCGCTGCCGGCGGTGACGTCCTCGAAGACGAAGTTGCCCTTGTTGCGAAAGAGCTTGTTCGGCAGGCCGTTGAGATTGCGGCGCGCGAACGTCGGCAGGACGCCATGGACGTAGTCGCCGAAGTAGCCGATGTAGAGGTCGAGCAGGCCGTCTTTGTCGAAGTCGAGCGCGGTGGCGGGACCGCCGACGAAACCTTTGCCGCCGAGGTTCGTGCGAGCGGTGACGTCCTCGAATTTGGCGTTTCCCAGGTTGCGATACAGACGGTGATCGTCGTCGGCGTAGGTGATCAGAATGTCGGGAAGGCCGTCGTTGTCGAAGTCGGCGATGATCGGCTGGCGCGGCTCACCGGGACGTCCGTCGGGACGTTTCCAACTCAAACCGGCCGATTCGGTGACGTCGGTGAAGTGTCCCTTGCCGTCGCCGAGGTACAACGCGTGGCCGGAACCGCTGAGAACTAGCACGTCCATGAAGCCGTCGCCATTCACGTCCTCGGCGGCGATCCCCGAGCCGCCGAACGCGGGCGGAACGGCGAGCACCGTTTCCGTCTCCTTGACCGAGTAGCTGCGGATGAGACGGGCCAGCCAGTCGGACATGCGGTGCTCGAATTTGATGCCGCTGCTCGCGGTGACGTCGGTGAAGAACTTCCCTTTCGTCGAAGGCTTCGACGGCGCCGAGGCGATGGTGGTGGTGACTTTCTTCGCCGGAGGGAGCGCCGCATTTTTGTCGAGCAGTGTCTGGATGGTCTTCACGGACTTGGTCAGGTCCGCGCGATCGAGACGGTCGCGATTTTCGGCTGTGGCAATCTTCCCCGCGACGCGCAAGATCAATGTTCCCATCTGCGCGCCGCCCTCGGTCAGCAACTCCGCCGCGAACGGGTCGAGCTCCAGCGTCCCTTTGTATTTCGGATCGTTGAGCACTTCGTTGAGATACCTCCAGTGGAGGCCGGGGTCGCGAAAGGCGTCGAGGTCGTACGCCTCGATCACGATCTGATCGGACTTCGGAAGCCGAGGAAAGTAGATGCAGTCCTCGTACTCGTTGAGCACGTGCGGCTCGTACATCTGCACGGCATCGTGAACGTCGTCGATGCGGATGAGGGGATGGCCGCGCTTCTTCGCGCGCTTCTCCGCCTCGAGCATGACGTCGCCGGTCCACGCCACCATCGTCTCCGTGAATTGTTTCTTGAACGCCGTTCCATCCTCGGCATCGGATGGCCACATGTGCCGGGCCATGTAGACCTGCACGTTGCGCGAGAAAACGGCATTGGAAAGGTCGTTGTACTTTTCGAACGCGGCCAGTTTCTCGGCCACGATCGCTTTGCTGGTGGCGAATTTTTCGTTTGATTTCACCGCGGCCGCATGCGGCTCGACTGCAGGCTTGCTCGATCCGACAATGCTCGCCCACGCCGCCTTCATCTCGGCGCCGTTGATCTGATGCTGGTTTTTGGTCCGCGTATCGCGGTCGGCATGCTGCAGCGCGGCGAGGGTGATCAGATCGATCGATTCCTTGAACAACTCCACCGCCTTGTCATCGAGCGGGAGGAGGTTCGTCCCGTCGACGAACGCATCCTGCTGGACTGACAGGATGGCGCGCAGCGCGTAGGCGACCGCGCCGTACTGCCGTTTGTCGCGCGCGGAGATCTCGGTGCGGCGGGGGTCGTCGGGGAGCACGATCCAGTCGCCGCCGGGTGTCGCAACGTACGGAACCGCGGCCTGCAACACCGGCCGGAGCTCATCGACGCCGATCTGCGTCTTCCCTTTCGCAGCCGCGGTCGCCTTGATCCAGACGTCGCGAATCAGCCGCTTCTGGAGCGCGATCTTCTCGGCCCGCGCGTCGAAGTCGAGCGACGTGCCGTAGATGAAATCCTCCAGCCGGTTGGCGGTGGCGTAGCACTTTGGATCGCGCTGCGATTCGAGCTGATCGATCTCTTTGATGATGGTAGGCACCTGGGCGACGGCGGCAAGCGCGAAGCACAGGCTGAACGCGGCAAAAGCGACACGGACGGTACGCATTGGACGCTCCCCAGAAAAAAGTCTGTGCGGAGAGTTTACCGCTTGGGAGTGGGGAGTGGGAGTTTCGATACTCCGCGCGACTCCGGCCAGGATTTTGCCGCCCCGAAGACGCATGGCGAGGTAGCAGGCACCCGAGCTTTCTCCCGTCCCTACCCACGCCCCACACCCCACCCCCCATCAGCTAAACTCTCGTAATCCATGCAGTCACTTGCGGATCTGTACGATCGTTACGCGTCGCGTCTGTACGCCGTCGCGCTGCGGATCACGAACGACCGCGATGCGGCCGCGGACGCTCTCGAATCCGCCTTCGTCGCGCTGTCGCAGACTGCCGATGCCGGCGACCAGGCGGCGTACCTGATCCACGCCACCCGAGACTGTGCGCTGGCCCGACAAACCCGACCGGCCTCGGCGCCCGTAGTAGGTGCAGAGCCCTCGCCCAGAAGCATGGTCGAGGACGCCTGGTACAACGGCATGACTGTCAGCGATCTTGCAACGCGTTACGGCATCAGCCAGGCGAAGGCGCGCGGGATGTTGTGCGAGGGAATGGCTGAGCTTCGTGTAAAGTTTGCGGCAGGAAGAAAATGACGGACACCCTTACACGCGAAGATCTGAGCTTCCTCGACACAATCGTGGCCGAGGCGATCGAACCGATCGAGCCGCCGGCGTGGCTGCGGGCGCGCATCCTCGGCGCGGCCGCGGAGACGCCGCAGAACACGCGCACC
>DATART010000469.1:0-10676 GCA_036264035.1 Thermoanaerobaculia bacterium
CCCACCTCCTCCGCCGCCTGCACCTGCTCCAACGGTCGGTGAAAGCACGGCCACGCGACGCTCCGGCGGAGCCGCGACAGCCGCCGCGCCCGACCCGGAGCCGGAGCCGTTTCCCAAGGCTCCACTGCTGCCGTTCCCGGTCGAGTCGGCGTCGCCGGCCATCACCAGTGTCGCGAACGTGATCATGGCCGCGGGCGCGCCGGCGATCGTTCTCGGCGCGGACCGCGCGGTGAAATTCATCACCGAGGAAGCGAAGAAACTCTTCGGCGTTCCGCAGTCCGACCTCGCAACCGTCAAGCAGATCGAGATGGAAGCGGGCACGCGCATCGGCGAGCTCTCCGTTCCGACTTCCACGGCGCTGCGCATCCGCAACCGCAACATTCTCTACACGCTCGTCCCGATCTCCGGCGGCGCGATGGGCGCGGTGCTTATGTTCCGCGAAGCCGATCCGATGAATCCGGCGCACGCGTCGTTCGTGTCGTTCGTGCGCGAGACGGTTTTCACGCCGCTGCGTTCGTTGCGCGAGTCGGTGCTGGCTGCGTCGCGCACGCGGCAGCGCGATCCGCTCCTCGAAGACTGGGCAGGGACTATCGATCAGATTCTGTCGTCGCTGGAGATGGCTCCCGAAGTCGAAGAGCCGCCGGCGGCCGCGCGGATCCCGCGCGTAGTCGATCTCATTCACGCCGTCGCCAACCGTTTCGGTCCATTTGCCGATCTGAAAAATATCCAGTTGCAGATCGACGTGCCCGAGCTCGAAGAACGCTTCAAGGATCACGACCAGCTCGTCGACGCCCTCGGCACGCTCATGGATAACTCGCTGCACTACGTACCGCCGGGCGGACAGGTCGTGGTCGGCGTGCGCTGGATGGAGCACAAGGGCAAGCCGCTGCTGCTCTTCTTCGTGATGGACAACGGCCCGGTCGTCCCCGAGCCGTTGCGCCAGGCAATCTTCGAACCGAACTTCGTCTGGAATCCGCAATCGTCCGAGCGCACCGGACGCAGTTTGTTCAAGGTCCGCGAGTTCGCGCTGTCGCACGCGGGCTCGGTGTGGGTGGAGTCGAAGACGGGCAAAGCCTGCACGTTCTTCCTCCGCGTCCGCCCCGACGGCGCCCGGTAGAGCGATTTTCACGCCACCGGAGGTGGCTCGGATGGTAGCCGGTGGTCCGAGCGAAGCGAGCGACCACCGGATCAACGTGCGCACGGAGAGTTCGACCCCGGAGGGTGTCGCGTATCAAATACAAAGCAGCGTGAATTCACTCCGCGACCGCTGCCGCGGTCGGATACCAACGGGCGCATCTGGATCCGGCGGTCTCGCGCTTCGCACGCGACCGCCGGCTACCGTACGAGTCGCCTCCGGCGACGTAGTTTGGTGTGACGACTGAAACCGGAGACATCAGCCCGCGTACAGATAACTTTCATGCTGGCCATCTCGCACCTGTCGAAGACCTATCCCAACGGCGTCAAGGCGCTCAGCGACGTCACGCTCAACATCGACCGCGGACTTTTCGGACTGCTCGGTCCGAACGGCGCGGGCAAGTCGACGCTCATGCGCACGATCGCCACTTTGCAGGAGGCTGACTCCGGCACGATCACGTTCGACGGCGAAAACATCAGCGACGATCCGCGGCTGCTGCGCGGAAAGCTCGGATATCTGCCGCAGACATTCGGCGTCTATCCGCGCATCCCGGCGATCGAATTGCTCGATTACCTCGCGATCTTGAAAGGTGTTCACGATCGCAAAGATCAGATCGAGTCGCTGCTCAACCTCACGAATCTCTGGGACGTTCGCAAACGCGCCGTCAGCACGTTCTCGGGCGGCATGCGCCAGCGTTTCGGCATCGCGCAGGCGCTTCTCGGCGATCCGAAACTGGTCATCGTCGACGAGCCGACCGCGGGACTGGACCCCGAGGAGAGGAATCGGTTTCATAACCTGCTGAGTGAGATCGGAGAGAACGTCGTCGTCATTCTGTCGACGCACATCGTCGAGGATGTGAGCGATCTTTGTCCGCGCATGGCGGTGCTCGCCGGCGGGCGCGTGCTCGTGGAAGGGAAACCGTCGGAGCTCATCGCGAGCCTCAACGGACGGGTGTGGCGGAAGACGGTGCCGAAGCAGGCCATTCCTGAATATCGATCGACGCACACCGTCATCTCCACGCATCTCTTCGGCGGCGAGTCGCGCGTGCACATGCTCGCTGATACGCCGCCGGAAGCCGGCTGCGAGCTGGTCGCACCGGATCTCGAAGATGTGTATTTCTCGGTGCTGAATGGGAGTGGGGAGTGGGGCGTGGGGAGTAGGAGCGACGCAGTGGTTTCTGCTTCTTCGGTACTCCCACCCCCCACTCCCGACTCCCCAGCCCCCGGCGGCAAGGCGTGCTGACGGATGTCATTCGGTTCGAGTGGCGCTACCACACGCGGCAGGTTTCGTTCATCGCCGCAGCGGTCTTCTTCGCCGGCTTCGGCTTCGCGCTGACGGCGACAGGCTTCGGTCCGGCGAACGTTCACATCAACTCGCCCTTCGACATCGCCCAATCGCTCGGGATGGTGTCGCTCGCGGCCGTTTTCGCCGTCGCCATCTTCTGCGCGAACTCGGTGGTGCGCGACCGCGAGCATCATTTCGAAGAGATCGTCTTCAGCACCTCGGTCGAAAAGTTCCCCTACCTCTTCGGCCGTTTCGCGGGATCGTTCCTCGCGGCGTTCACGGTCTTCAGTGCGACGGCAGTCGGGATGATGCTGGCCGCGCTGCTGCCGCTGCACGATCCGTCGCGCGTCGGATCGTTCTCGATCATCCCCTATCTCTGGACGCTGCTCGTGCTCGTCCTTCCGGGCATGCTCGTGGCGGGGGTGGTGCTCTTCGGCATCGCCACGCTGACGCGGACCGTGCTGGCCAGCGTCGTCGGCGCGGTGGCGATTTACGTCTTCTACTTCGCCGCGGCCGCGTTCACGAACTCGCCGCTCATGGCCGGATCGCCGAACGGCGCAACGAGTGCGGCGGGCGCGTCGCTGCTCGATCCGTTTGGGCTTTCCGCGTTCTTCGAACAGACGCGCTACTGGACGCCCGCGCTTCGCGACACACGATTGATCGCACTGACGGGAAACTTTCTGATCAACCGGGTTCTGTGGCTGACGTTTGCGGCGATCGTCTGGCTCGTCGTCTACAAGCGCTTCTCATTTCGCGTGCTGTCATCAAGCAAAACCCTGGGACCGCGGGCGTCCAGCCCGCTGCAGACTCGGCGCGGCATGAAAATGCGGGCGAGACGCCCGCGTTCCCGGTCGCCCCTAATCGCCGCCACCCACATCGAACTTCGCTCCGTCTTCCGCAGCATCCCCTTCATCCTGCTCACGCTGCTTTGGGCGGGACTGGCCGCGATGCAAATCGTGGCGGACGTCGCCGGCGGCGAATACGGCGCCGCGTTCTACCCGACCACCTCGCTGATCCTCGGCACGCTGCGCCAGCCGCTGGGGCTCGTGGCCACAGTCATCATCATCTATTACAGCGCGGAGCTGATCTGGCGCGAACGCAGCGTCGGGATGGCTGAAATCATCAATGCCACGCCGGCATCGAACCGCGTCTTCGTGCTCTCGAAATGGATCGCGCTCTCGGCGATGACCGGCGTCCTGATCGCCACCGGCATCGGCGTTGGAATCGTGATCCAGCTCGCGCGCGGGTTCCACGCGTTTCATCCCGCGTTGCTGCTCGCCTTCGCTGCGATCCTCGGCATCCCGCTGATGCTCTTCGCCATGGCCGCGGTGCTGCTCCAGACGCTGAGCCCATCGAAGTACTTCGGCCTCTTCGCCGTCCTCGTCGCCGGGGTGCTCATCCAGGCCGGAAGCGCCCTCGGCATCGAACATCCGCTGCTGACGTTCGCCAGTGCGCCGCCGCTGCAATACTCGGAGATGAACGGCTTCGGCCCCACGGCTGCGCCGTTCGTCTGGTTCATGGCGCTCTGGACGTCGATCGGATTGCTATTCCTGCTCGCCGCGTCCGCGCTCTGGCGACGCGCCAGCGGGACGAGTGTCTTGCGGACGATTGCAAAGAACGCCGACAAGCGAGTGGCCGCGATCCTGATTGCGATCTCAATCGCCATCGCCGCCTTCATCTTCTACAACACGAACACCCTCAATCGCTGGACGTCGCGCGCCGCGGCTCTCGATTGGAGCGCCGATTACGAACGCACCTCCCACGCTGCCGCGAATCTGCCGCGTCCGCACGTTGCCGCGATCACGGCGGACGTCGCGCTGCAGCCGGATGAACGGCGCTACCGCGTTACCGGCCTGTACGACCTCACCAACGACGGCGCGACGCCGATCGCGAACGTCCTCATCTCCGTTCCTCGCGACGCGCGCGTCACCAATCTCGCGATGCCGAACGCAACGATCACCCGCAACGACCGCTTCGCGACGTACGACGTCCGATTCGCGCGTCCGCTCCAACCGCACGAGCACACCACGTTGCACTTCGATCTCGCCTACGCACATCGGGGCTTCACCGCAACGGCTGCGGATACGAACATCGCCGCGAACGGCTCCTTCATCACCCCCGCGAATTGCTTCCCCATCCTCGGCTACCGCAGCGGCTACGAGATCAGCGACCCGATCGAGCGTAAGAAACGCGGTCTCCCGCCAACCGCGGGGGAAGAGAGCGATCTCGATGACACCTCCGCGGAGTGGACAAACGTCGACGTCACGCTCTCCACCGCACCCGATCAGATCGCGCTCGCGCCGGGACTGCTGATCGACGACCACGTTGCGAATGGCCGCCGCTATTTTCACTACCGCTCCGCTACGCCGATTCACAACAACCTGATCTTCGCCTCAGCGCGGTACGCCATCGCGCGCGCAACGGCCGGCAAGACGCAGATCGAGGTCTACTACGATCCCGCTCACCGCTACAACATCGGCCGGATTCTCGCCGCCGCCGCCGATTCGATCCGTGTTTTCGAAACGAGCTTCGGTCTGTATCCACAGTCGCAACTGCGTATCGCCGAAGCGCCCGCGTACGCGAAATTCGGCGGACTGGCCATGCCCGGCCTGGTCTTCCTCAGCGAAAGCCGCGCGTTTCTGATCGACGCCCGCGACCCGTCGAATATCGATCTCGTCACGCGCCGCACCGCGCACGAAGTCGCGCATCAGTGGTGGGGCCACTCCGTCACGCCGGCCGTCGTTCCCGGCGCGAGCACCATCATCGAGTCGCTGCCGCGCTACTCCGAGCTGCTGATCCTCGACAAACGCTACGGCGGCGGCCAGGTTCGCCGCTCGCTGCAATTCGAGCTCGATCGCTACCTGGCCGGCCGCGCCGGCGATGAGAAAACCGAAGTGCCGCTGACGCGCGTCACCGATCAGGCCTACCTCTACTATGGCAAAGGCGCCATCGTCATGAACGCGCTCAAGCATCTCCTCGGCGAGGAAACTCTCAACCGCGCCCTGCGCGGTTTCGTCGCCGCGCAAAGTGGCCCGAATCGCCAGCCGAGGATCGACGACCTGCTCCGGTCAATCGAAGGTGTGACCCGGCCGGAAGATCGCGCCCTCGTCAACGAGTGGACGCGTGACGTGATCCTCTACGACCTCACGATGACCGCCGCCAGCACTCATCGCCTGCCCGACGGCCGCTACGAAGTGACGATGCAGGTGAACGTTCACAAGTCGCGCGCCGATGAACGTGAGCTGCCGGTCACCGAGTCGATCGAGCTCGGCGTCTTCGCGGCGGATCCCGATGACGCGAAGGACACGCTTCATCTCGCCGCGCACCCCGTTCACAGCGGCGCGAACACGATCACCGTCATTGTCAACCGGCAGCCGTCGTACGCCGCCATCGATCCGTACATCACCCGCATCGATCGCAACCGTTTCGACAACGTCAAACCGGTCCCTGCGCGGTAATCTGACGCGCATGGAGTCGCAGGCGCATTCGTCTCTGCTCGCGCGCGAAGGCGCGCTCGACAATGCAGCCCCGCGCTCGGCGCGGGGTTGTGGACGCGCCCAGGAATCGGCGGGCGCGGAGGCGCCCGCCACAAGGTTCGCGCGGCGCGAGCATTTTCCAGGGGCTGCATTGCCGAGCGCGCCTTCGCGCGCAACGTTGATGACGGTGCTTGCGCTCATTCTGACCGCCCCACTTCTCGCCCAGGTCCAGGAGAAAATCACCGTCGAGCGGATCATCGTCGACACGCGCGTCACCGATGACCGCGGCAATCCCATCACCGGCCTCAAAGCCGCGGATTTCAAAGTACACATCGACGGCAAGCCGGCCGCCGTCGAATCGAGCGAATGGATTCCGGAAACTGCTGCCGCGCGCGAGCTTGCATCGATCGACTCCGCCATCGCCGACGTCAACACCTCGCTGGACCAGCCCGCGCCGCGGGGACGGCTGCTCATCTTTTTCTACCAGACCGACTTCGCGCGCAACAGCGCGCGCGTGGCCGGCCAGATGCAGACCGTCGTCAATGCCGACGATTGGCTGGACTGGCTCGATCCCGAAGACCGCGTCGCCGTCTTCTCGTTCGACTCGCACCTCAAGTTCCGCCTCGACTTCACCAACAACAAAGACCATATCAAGGACGCGATGCAGCAGGCCATGCTGACGAACGAGCCGCCGTGGCCGCGCATCGTGCCGATGCCGGCGCTGGCCAAGCGCCTCGATCCGACCGAAATGCGCAAAGCCGGATCGCCGGAAGCGGCGCTGATCATCGTCGCCAATGCGCTCCGCGCCATCCCCGGCCCGAAGTCGATCATCCTCTTCGGCTGGGGCCTCGGCCGGCTCACTTCGAGCGGCGTGCGCATGGAGCCGAAGTACGTTCCGGCGCGGCAGGCCCTCGAGTCGGCGCGCGCCAGCGTCTTCTCCATCGACTTCACGCAAGCCGACTCGCACTCGCTGGAAGTGGGACTCGGGCAGGTCGCCGGCGACACCGGCGGCTTCTACGCGAAGACCTTCCACTTCCCGAAAATCGCCGTCGACCGTCTGCAGAAAACGTTGGCCGGACATTACGAACTGGAAGTGCGCAAGCCCGCCACGAACGTGCACGGCACGCACACGATCGAAGTGGAAGTTCCGACGCAGCGCCGCGCCACTGTTCTTTCGCGAAGCACGTACGTGGACCGCGAATGACGGGCTCGCACCTTGCACCGTTTCCTGTGCACAACGAAAGGAGACGTACGCATGGCTTCAAAGTACGGGAAGAAGGCGCAGGACAAAGTTGAGAAGGCGATGCACGAACGGAAGAAGGGCACGCTGAAGAGCGGAAGCTCGGGTAAGAAAGTGAAGAGCCGCAAGCAAGCGATCGCCATCGGACTCTCCGAAGCGCGCCGCGAAGGCGGCAAGGTGCCCTCGAAGAAGTCGTCGAAGAAATCTTCGAAGAAGTCGTCATCGAAGAAGTCCAGCTCGAAGAAGTCTTCTTCGAAGAAGTCCTCAAACAAGTCGTCGAAGAAATCGTCATCGAAGAAGAAGTAAGCAGCGAGACGATCCGCGTTCTTCTGCGTTCATCTGCGGATAAAACTTGATCCGCAGATGGCGCAGATGTACACAGATCAACGAATGACGAACCGCGTCCTGCTCACCCTCTTCTTCGCGGTCTTCGTCTGGTCGCTGATCCATCCGCACGATTACTTCACCTGGATCCTCGAAGTCTTCCCCGCCATCATCGGCATCGTTCTGATCTTCGCGCTGCGGAGGCGCTTTCCGCTCACGCCGCTCGTGCTCACGCTGCTCACACTGCACGCCATCATCCTCATGGTCGGCGGGCACTACACATATGCCGAGGTGCCGCTCGGGTTCTGGATGAAATCCGCGTTTCACTTCGCGCGCAACGACTACGACCGCATCGGACACTTCGCGCAGGGATTCGTTCCCGCGATGGTCGCGCGAGAGGTGCTCATCCGGCGCGACGTCGTGCGCACGCGCGGCTGGCGCTACTTCATCATCGTGTCGATCTGCCTCGCCATCAGCGCCGCGTACGAGTTGCTCGAATGGCGCGTCAGCGTCGCTTCCGGCAGCGCGGGCGACGCGTTCCTCGGCACGCAGGGCGACGTCTGGGACACGCAGGAAGACATGGCTACGGCGCTGGTGGCGGCGCTTTTGGCGCCGCTGCTTTTGGGCCGGCTCCAGGATCGACAGATCGCGCGGCTGGAACGCGATCGCGAACGCCGCGAAAATCGGTGAGGAACCAGAGCACCAGCATCAGCAGGCCGAGCATGACGTAAAAGTTGCGCGACAGCACGCCACGCGCGAAGTTGCCGTACCACGGCGCCGCGATGAGGCAGACCGCGAGCAGAATTTCGACGAACCCGTGGATGCCGAGGCCGACGATCTTGACGATGCCGAGCGGATAGCGGGTGAGGATCGCCATCGCCAGAAGCACGCCGCCGAACATGTACGACCACGTGGCCTGTTTGCCCGCGAAGCCGATGACCGATGGCCCGGCCAGCAGCAGGATGGCCAGCGCATAGTCGAGGATGCCGTGCGAAACCGCTCCGATGCTGCGATGAATCATGGCAGGTCGCGTCCTTTCCGTGGGTCAAGTCTCTCGTGAACTCCGGCGTCACGAAGAGCCGAAAAGCACGAACGCCGCGAGCGGTAACTCGCGGCGTTTGACCGACATGCTTTTGGTAGGCGCTAGCGGACTCGAACCGCTGACCCCCACCGTGTGAAGGTGATGCTCTACCGACTGAGCTAAGCGCCTGTTTCGGGTCTTCTTAACGAACGTGCGGCTCTCCCCATTTCCAAGGATGGAGCGGAAGCATAGTTTGGCGGCGGACTGGCGTCAACGAGTCACCGACGTTAACGCCGCGTATACTTCGGGCACAAAACACAAGGAGCGAACATGCGAAAGATGTCCGTACTCGGCATTTTTGTGGCTGTATTTTTCTCGATCGCAGCGCAGGCTCAGCAGGGCGGTGCGGTCCAGGGGCGCGTCACGATCGCGTCGGACGGATCGCCTTTGCCGGGCGTGACCATCTCGATCGATGAGCTGAACCTCACCACGGTCACGGACGCCGACGGTCGATATCGCATCGCCGTTCCCGCTACGCGGGCGGGACAGAGCGTCAAAGTCAGTGCCGCGCTGCAGGGGTTTCAAACGCGCACGGCAACGGCCACGCTTGCAGCCGGCGAAGTGACGGTCGACTTTGCGATGCGCGTTTCTTTCGGCCAGGAGATCACGGTCGGATCGCGCGCCGTGAATGCCGAAGCGGAGAAGGCGGTGCCGGTCGACATCATCACGCGCGAGCAGATCGAGTCGGCGCCTTCGACCGAGACGAATCAGATCATTCAGAAGGTCGCTCCGTCGTTCAACTTTCCACGGCCGACACTTTCCGACGGCACCGACAGCGTCCGTCCTGCGACGTTGCGCGGGCTAGGTCCCGATCAGGTGCTGGTCATGGTCAACGGGAAGCGGCGGCACGTCGCTGCACTCGTGAACGTCAACGGCACGGTCGGACGCGGCTCTGCCGGTGTCGATCTCAACGCCATCCCCGCCTCGGCCATCGACAATGTCGAGATCCTTCGCGACGGCGCGGCCGCGCAGTACGGATCGGACGCCATCGCCGGCGTGCTCAATCTCGTTCTCAAATCGGACGCCCAGCCGCTGAAGCTGGAAGTGAAAGGCGGATCGACGACGCACGGCGACGGTCAGATGGTCGACTCGAATCTCAGCGGCGGCTGGAACGTCGGCCGAGGGGCCGTGTTCGCCACAGTTGAGTACCGCGATCGTTACGAGACCAACCGCGCTCTCAACGATCCGCGCGATCAGATCGTGAAGGGCGACGCCGGCAACAATGCCGTTTCGCAGCCGAACACGCATTGGGGCGACGCGTATGAGCGCGACGTCATGTCGCTCGCGAACCTCAATCTTCCGATCAGCCAGGACGGCAAGCAGGTCTTCTACGCGTTCGGCACCTACGATCTGCGTCACGGATCGGCGGGCGGCAACTATCGCCGCGCGCTCGATGCCACGGACTGGCCGCAGATCTACCCGCTCGGATACTTGCCGCTGATCGAGCCGCGCATCGCCGACCAGGCGCTGACCGCCGGCGTACGCGGTCAGGCGGGATCGTGGTTTTACGACGCAAGCGCCGGCTATGGTCACAACAAGATGGACTTTTACGTTCGCCATTCGTTGAACGTGTCGCTCGGGCCGACGGCGAATCAGACTTCGTTCTATGCAGGGGCGCTCGGTGACCGGCAGACGATTGCGGACGTCGACTTCTCGCGCGGCTTCAACCTCGGGCTGGCCGGCCCGATCAACGTGGCGGCCGGAGTCGAGTACCGGCGCGAGGGGTATCAGGTCATCGCCGGCGAGCCGAATTCGTATATCGACGGCGGCAAACTCAATCAGGCCGGCGGTAAGGCTGCGCCGGGATCGCAGGTGTTCCCCGGCTTCCGGCCGTCAAATGCGGTCGACGCGTCGCGCAACAGCAAAGCGATTTACGTCGACACGGAAGGCGACGTGCTCGCGCAGCTTCGGGTCGGCATCGCCGCACGTCACGAGAACTTCAGCGATTTCGGCGGCACGACGAACGAGAAGCTCACGCTGCGCTACACGCCGATCAAGCCGCTGATTTTTCGGGGCGCGGTCAGCACCGGCTTCCGTGCTCCGTCGCTCGGCCAGTCGTGGTTCTCAGCGGCCAGCACGAACTTCATCCGCAGCACCATCACCGGCAACGTCGAGCCGTTCGACGTGCTGACCGCG